>JBKQJQ010000203.1:0-2783 GCA_052147875.1 Solirubrobacteraceae bacterium
CATCCGCGGCCACGTAGTGCGCTTTGACGGTGCTCGGCACACCCTTTTCGGAGAAGACCCCCATCAGCTTTTTGGTCTCGTCCTTGCTGAGCTGCTTGATCCTGTACGTCGTGATGAAGATCACGGCCACTCCCCTCAATTGTTCGCTTGCGTGTCGGACCCTATGGCAGCGCAAGCCGCTCCGCTATGCCGGACGCTGCTGATCACCGTGCCGCAGCCAGCGGAGGTGCTTGCGGAGATGGTCAGGCTGGCGCGACCGGGAGGGTGGGTGGCCGGCCTTGAGCCTGACACCGAGGTCGCGATCTGCTACCCGCCCCATCCCGCGTTCGATCGGCTGTGCGAGATCTTCACCGTCGCCTTCTCCCGCAACAGCGCCGACCAGCAGGAACTCGACGAGCTCGACGCCACGGCACGCAACCATTTCGAGAACTCCGACGTGATCGTGATGCCCGGCCTGTACTTCCTCGCCCGGGGTCGTAAATCGGCATCCGTCTGACCGGTGCAAGGATCGGTGCCGAGTGGGACTTGAAGTCCCCCCAGCGGACGCTGTCGACACGCAGGCGCTAGCGACCGGGGCGGGCCAGAAAATCGGCCTCTGCCTGGCCGAGCGGCGTCGCGGGCGGCGCTCCATGTAGGTACTCCGCCGCGATCGCGCCCCAATCCGCGCCGGCCCGGAGCTGTTGCAGAACGATCGCCACGATGCCGTGCATCCGGCGGATCAGCATCGCATCCGGCGGCACCGTGAACTGATTGACCTGCGTCTTGAATGCGGCCCTCCGTTCGCTGTCTGGTTGCTCCCGGTCGCGGCCGCGACGCTCGTGGGTGGCCGAGAATCGACGCTCCCCTGGCACCGCGTACCACTTGATCGCCATTCGCATCAGCCTCAGCGCGAACTCGTCGTCGACCGCATCCGCCCGGCCGGAGGGCAGATAGCCGCCCACCACCAGAGCGGCTTTCAGAGCCGCCGCATCCTTGTCGCGGACCGCGAGAGCGATCGATCGCTCGGCGGCCACCCGGCCGGCGTCGATATCGCGAAGCAACCCGAAGTCCAGGAAACAGACCCGGCCGTCGGGACGTAGCAGGTAGTTGCCGGGGTGAGGGTCGCCGAGAGCGATCTGATCGCGATACAGCAGACCGAAGAAGAACCGGAACACGATCTCCCCGTAGCGGTCGCGCTGCGCCTCGGCGGCTCGCCGCACCGCCTCAAAGCGTTCCCCCTCGATGTACTCGGATACCAGGACGCGCCGGGTCGACAGGTCCGTGTAGACGTGGGGCACGGAGATGAACGGATGCCCGCGCATCATCCGCTCGATGCGGCGCTGGTTCTGGGCCTCGAGCTCGTAGTCGAGCTCCTCCCCGATCCGCTCGCGCATCTCTACGGCCATTGCCCTCGCATCCAGCCCCGGGGCCAGCCGCTTGACCAACGGCAGCAACAGCATCGCGTTTCGCAGGTCTGTCTCCACCGCCTCCGCAACCCCGGGATACTGGACCTTCACCACCACGTCGTCACCAGCAACGGTCGTCGCACGGTGGACCTGGCCGATCGAGGCCGCAGCAAACGCGCGCTCATCAAAATCAGAGAACACCGTTCCGAGCGGCGCGCCTAGCTCCTCGCGCATGAGCTTCTCCAAGCTTGAAAAAGCAACCGGCGGGATACCGTCACGAAGCGTCGCGAGCTTACCCCGCAGCTCATCCTGCTGGTCCTCGTCGAGACCATCGAACTCAACCATCGAGATCATCTGACCGACCTTCATCGCGGCACCGCGCATCCGGCCCAGCTGCTCGACAAGCTCGTTCACGAGCGCTGCAGTGCGCTCGTTCTCGGCCGCCGCGGCCCGCTCAGGCGTCCGGACCCGATTGGCGGCACGCATCCCGGCCCACCGCACACCCTGCCCCGTCACCAGGCCGCCAACCCGGGCCGTGCGCGCCACCCGCCCGGTCGGCAGCCGCTTAGCTTCTGACGGCGGATCTTCGGCCTCGGAACCCATTAGCCGAGGCTAGCGACACGCGGCGATCGCGCCGTACGGCCCTGCAATCTGGGCTTTCCACCCTACCCTCGGCGCGCCTGACCGGCGATCAGCGCGCGCGAATGTGGTGAGATGTCCGAGCTTTCCCCACGTCACGCGCCAGGCGCGTTACGTTCGCGCCGAACCCATGGGCAGACGGAGCTGCCGCTACCAGTGTCGACAATCCCCCGCCGCCTTCCTCGTCTTCTTGTTGTGTTGATGCTGTGCGTCCCGGCCGCGCTCGCCACATCTGGCGCGGCGAACTCGGCTGGCCGCGCGGCTGCTCGCCTAGGCCGTGACCTGCTGCTGAACGGCGACGCCGGCGCTGGAGCGGTCTCCGTTCAGGGGTGGGACGCAGTAACGATCCCGGGCTGGCGAGTGCTGAGCGGCCTGCCGACGGTTGTGCGCTACGGGACGTCAGGTTTCCCACGGACGGGTGCACGCTCCGCCGGTCCGGCGCGGCTGTTTGCTGGCGGAGCCGGCGGGACCGCCCGCTTGGAGCAGACCGTCTCCCTGCGGTCGCCGCGTGGCGGACATCTGTCACGCGCGACGAGCTACCGGCTGTCGGCCGAGCTGGGCGGCACGACCACGAGTGCCGCCTCGGTCAGCGTGACGTTCATGTCGTCGTCTGGAAGCGAGCTTGGTCACCGGATGATCGGTCCCGTCGGCAAGGGAGTGCTCTCGTCACGTGCCGTGTCGGGCCGGCTTCCGCCAGGCTCGGTGAGCGCGAAGGTGGTTCTGCGCTTGGAGACCTCGCTGAAGAACATTGATGGGCCC
>JBKQJQ010000204.1:0-7657 GCA_052147875.1 Solirubrobacteraceae bacterium
ACGTGACCCAGCTGCAGTGGCTCCTCTCCGGGGTCCGCGACCGTCACCGAGCCGCCGGACGACGACCCGAGCCGCGCCGTCGGGAGCCTCAGCGAAGGCGGGTTCGCCGTCGGCCCGGGGCCAGGGCAGTCACGGCCGAGATCGATGTAGCACTGTGCCAGCGTGGCCACCGCCCCGTACGCCGGTTTCTCGATCACCTGCGGATCGGCCACCGGCGGATCGGACACATCTCCACCCAGAAGCCCCTCAGAGGCGAACTGCCCGCCGAGGTTGTCGCGCTCGGTGACGAACACCTCGCTGGCTCCAGCGTCGAGCAGCGTCGGGATCGAGGCGGTCAGAAATGCCGCCTGTGAAGGCAGGCCGAGATCAAATGACGGGTCGTACTGGTAGGCGGGGTCAGACGGGTAGCCGTGCTCGGTGACCCACAGGGGACCGTTGAAGCCGTAGCCGGCGAAAAACCTCTTCCACGCGGCGACGTCACCCGCGAGGCTATCGAGCCAACCCCGCTCGTGGATGGTGGCGATGTCGAATGCGCCTGCCGCGTCCGCGCCAGGGGTCGCGAACACTTGCGCGAGCCAGCTCATCGCGGCGGTGCTCGAGATTCCGCCCAGCAGTACGTTCGCCTGCGGATCGATCGCCTTGATCGCGTCGTGGGCGGTTCTCAGCATCTGCGCGTACTGCTGCGGCGTGCCCGTGAAGTACTGCCCGTTGTCGGGCTCGTTCCAGATCTCCCAATCGCGGATCACCGGGTCGGCGTGGGCGACGATCTGCGAGATCATCGAGCCGTAGTCGGAGAGGTCGTCGGTCCCGCAAAGTGTCATTCCCGTCAAGTCGGTCGGGGTCTGGCAGTCGGAGATCCACCAGGGGATCGTGTCGAGGTCGCCGACGACCTGGAGGTTGTATTGCTGGGCGAGCGACATCACCTCGTCCAAACCCGAGAAATCCGGTGGCTGGCCGGGGCTCGGGAACACCAGTGAGAGCGCGATGTCGAGACGGATCGACGATGCGTGCATCGCTGCGGCCTGCGCGAACATCGCCTGCATGAACGAATCCGGATCGTTTAGCTGGAGCATCGAATGGGCGCCGATCGGGCTCGGCGCCGCCGCGGCCGCTGCGCCCCAGGCGGTGCCGACGACGGTGAGCGCGGCCGCCACCGCCAGGGTACGGAGGCGTCGCTTTGCACCGCGAACCGGAGCGCACCGCACGCGTCCATCATCGACCCGCCAACACCGGTGGTCAAGCCCGGAGATAGGCTGCGCTCCGTGGACGGGCGCGAATTGTTCTGTACGGAGGTTCCAGGTCGGGAGTTGGCCGGCTGGATCACCGGCGAAGGGACTCCGGTGCTGCTGCTGCACGGCGGTCCGGGCCTCAGCTACGAGTATCTCGATCAGCTCGGCACCGAGCTGGGATCGGGCTTTCGGGTCGCGGCCTTCCAGCAGCGCGGCCTGACACCCTCCACGCTCGAGGGCCCGTTCACGATCCCGCAGGCGAGCGCTGACGTTGTCGCGGTGCTCGACGCGCTCGACTGGGACAGAGCACTGCTCGTCGGCCACTCGTGGGGCGGGCACCTGGCGTTCCGGGTCGCGGCCTCGTATCCCGCGCGACTGCTCGGCGTGCTGGGCGTCGACCCGCTCGGGATCGCGGGCGATGGCGGGATGGCCGCGTTCGGTGCCGAGATCATGGCGCGGACGCCGCGCGGCGACCGCGAACGCGCGCACGAGCTCGACGACCGCGCGATGGCCGGCGAAGGTAGCGCTGACGATGCGCTCGAGTCGCTGCGGCTGATCTGGCCGTCCTACTTCGCCGATCCCGATAGCGCGCCGCCGATGCCGGCGATGCGGACGTCGGTGCAGGCCTATTCGGGGCTGATCAATGACGTAACCTCGGGCACTGACAAGGTCGCCGCCGCGCTGGCCGCTGGCGACGTGCCGTACGGGATCGTTGCCGGCGCCGGAAGCCCGATGCCGTGGGGCCTTGCGGCGCGGGCGACCGTCGAGCTGTCGCCGCGCGCGTTCCTGCATGTCGTGCCCGGAGCCGGGCACTTTCTGTGGCTCGAGGCTCCCGGCTCGGTACGCGTCGCACTGCTCGAGCTTTCCGATGCCCGCGGCTGACCTGCGGGCATTGCTCGCCGAGCTTGCCGGCTGGGCAGCCGCGCGGGGCCACGCCCCCACGCTGCACCGCTACGGCGACGGACCCGATCACGAGGCAGACCTGCTGCTGCCCCCAGGAGACGGGCCATATCGCCTCGCCGTACTGCTGCACGGCGGCTTCTGGCGGGCACCGTTCAAGCGCGAGATCATGGCCGCGCTCGCGGTCGACCTTGCGGCGCGCGGCTGGGCGACCTGGAACGTCGAGTACCGCCGGGTCGGTGCCGGCGGCGGCGTGCCGCAGACGATCGAGGACGTGCGGGCGGCACTCGATGCGCTCCCCCAGGGTTTCGAGCGGGTGGTGGTGATCGGCCACTCGGCCGGCGGCCAGCTCGCGCTGTGCGTCGCGGGTGTGCCGCAAATCGTGGCGGTTGTCTCGCTGGCTGGCGTCTGCGACCTCGAGACCGGCGCTCGGGAGCGGATCGGCGAGGGCGCGGTGCTCGAGTTCCTGGGTGGCACCCCCGAGGAACTGCCGGTCCAATACGCGATCGCCGATCCGATGGCGCTCCTGCCAGCCGACGCCGAGGTCCTTCTGGTGCACGGCGACGCTGACGACCGCGTGCCCGTCCAGCAGAGCCGGGATTACCTGCGCGCGGCGCGGTCGGCGGGCGGGCGGTGCGAGCTGTTGGAGCTCGCCGGGGTCGATCACTTCGCATTGATCGACCCGCGCTCGTCGGCCTGGTCAACCGCAGCCGAGCGGCTAGAACGGCTGCTGCCCACTACGTAAGCTGAACCGGTGCGGACGGGCGTTCTCGTTGTAGGTGGGGGGATCGGAGGACTCGCCACCGCGTTGACGCTCAATCGCCGCGGGATCGACTGCCGCGTGTTCGAGCAGTCGCCGCAGATCCGCGAGCTCGGCGTCGGGATCAACACGCTCCCGCACGCGATCGGCGAGCTCGCCGAGCTCGGCCTGCTCGAGCGGTTGGACGCGGTCGGGCTGCGCACCCACGAACTGATCTACATGAACCGCCTCGGCCAGGTGATCTGGCGAGAGCTGAGAGGACTGGATGCGGGCTATCCGGTGCCGCAGTTCTCGATCCACCGCGGCGCGCTACAGGGGGTTCTCAGGGATGCGGTCGTCGAGCGGCTGGGCGCGGAGGCGATCGTGACCGGCCACCGGCTGGCCGGGTTTGACCAGGACGAGCACGGTGTGACGGGGCACTTTGCGGACGGCACGGTGGTCGAGGCGGACATTCTGGTCGGCGCCGACGGGATCCACTCCACCGTGCGAGCGCTGCTGATGCCCGGCGAGGGCCCGCCACGGTGGAACGGGACGATGCTGTGGCGCGGCGCCACCGATTGGGCCGTGTTCCTGACCGGCCGCTCAATGATCATCGCGGGCGGGATGGAGGCGAAGGTCGTGCTCTATCCGATCGGCGACGGCAGTTCTCCGCAACGGCGGCTGACGAACTGGGCGGTGATGGCGAAAATCGGCGCCGAAGGAGAGCCGCCACCACGTCGCGAGGACTGGTCTCGCACCGGACAGATCGCCGAGGTGCTGCCGCACGTGCAGCGGTTTGCAATCGGTGAGGTCGACGTCCCGCAGCTGATCCAAGCGACCATGCCGTTCTACGAGTACCCCGTCTGCGACCGCGATCCGGTCGATCGCTGGTCCTACGGACGCGTGACGCTGCTCGGCGATGCCGCGCACCCGATGTACCCGGTCGGCTCAAACGGCGCCAGCCAGGCGATCCTCGACGCCTGCGTGCTGGCCGACGTGCTGGCCGACGGCGATCACGTGGTGGATGCGCTCGCCGCCTACCAGCAGGCCCGCATGGCCCCGACCGCGGAGATCGTGCGCTCCAATCGCGGCGGCGGACCCGAGGGCGTGATCGACGCGGTCGAGGCGCTCGCGCCGGACGGCTTCGATGACATCGAGGCAGTTCTGCCGTACGCCGAGCGCGAGACGATCGTCCGCGGCTACGCCCGCAAGGCGGGCTTTGCGGTGCCCGACTCATCAACAGCGAACAGGAGGACAGACATGGAGGACTCAGCCGCTCCCGATGTGATCAGTTCCGACGCGTCGATCGACGACATCGTGTGGGACATCCTCGGACAGACCTACCGGCCCAAGCAGCTGACCGAGCGGTCGTTCGCGTGGCACGCGGTGTTCCCGCCTGAGACGTTCGTGCCGCCGCACATTCACCCGACACAGGACGAATACGTGTACGTGCTCGAGGGCGAGCTGACGCTGGCGGTCGGCGCGGCGGATCACGCGGCAGGTCCCGGCGATCTCGTGCGGCTGCCGATGGGAAAGCCCCACGGCCTGTTCAACCGTTCGGGGCAGCAGCTGGTGTGCCTGTTCTGGGTCACGCCGACCGCCCGGCTGTATGACCTGTTCGTCGCGATCGACGCGCTCGAGGACCAGACCCCGGAGGCGGTGGTCGCGCTCGCCGGCGAGCACGAGGTCGAGTTCCTGCCGCCGCCGGAGGAGTGACCGATGAACCAAGGTCTTCACGCCGCGATACAGCTGCTGGCAGACCCGCTCAACAACCGCGGAACGGCGTTCTCCGACGACGAGCGGACGCGCCTTGGCCTACGGGGGCTGCTGCCCGCCGCGGTCGAGACGCTCGAACAGCAGGTGGCACGTGCCTACGGTGCGTTCACCGAGCAGCCGACCGACATCGCCAAGCACATCAACCTCCGGGCGCTGCAGGACAACAACGAGATTCTGTTCTACGAACTGCTGCGCACGCACATCGAGGAGATGCTGCCGATCGTCTACACGCCGACGGTCGGCGTCGCATCGCAGCGGTTCAGCGAGATCTACCGCCGGCCGCGAGGGTTGTTCATCTCGTACCCCGATTGCCACCGGATCCCCGAGGTACTGCGCAATCGTCCCCACAACGATGTCGACGTCATCGTCGTCACCGACGGGCAACGCGTGCTCGGGCTGGGCGACCAGGGCTTCGGCGGGATGGGAATCCCAATCGGCAAGCTGTCGCTGTACACCGCGCTGGGCGGGATCGACCCCGCGCGGACGTTGCCGGTGATGCTTGACGTCGGCACCGACAACGCCGAGCTGCTCGACGACCCGATGTATCTCGGCTGGCGCCATCGCCGGGTCGATGACGAGGACTACTACGAGTTCATCGATCACTTCGTCGACGCCGTGCAGGCCGAGCTGCCCGATGTGCTGCTGCACTGGGAGGACTTCGCGACCCCGCACGCGCTCCCGATCCTCGAGCGCTACCGCAACCGGTTGCTGACCTTCAACGATGACATCCAGGGGACGGCCGCGGTCGCGCTCGGTGCGCTGTCGGCGGCCGCGGCGGCCGCCGGTTCGCGGATGCGCGACCAGACGGTCGTGATGCTCGGTGCCGGTTCGGCCGGGATCGGGGTCAGCGAACAGATCGTCCGCGCGATGGTCGCCGACGGCCTCAGCGCCCCGGACGCTCGCGCGCGTGTGTACGTGATCGACGTGAACGGCCTGCTGACGAGCGACCGGCGGGACCTCGACGACGCCCAGCGGCGTCTCGCGCAGCCGCCAGATGCGGTGCCGACGCCCGAGGACACCGCGCCCGAGCTGCAGGACGTGGTCGACGCGGCGCGGCCGACGGCGCTGGTCGGCCTATCGAGTGCGACCGGCGCCTTCACCGAGGACGTCGTGCGGAGCATGGCGGCCCATGCCGAGCGCCCGATCATCATGCCGCTGTCGAATCCGACCAGTCGCAGCGAGGCGCGTCCCCAGGATCTCGCCGACTGGACCGACGGCCGCGCGCTGGTCGCCAGCGGGTCGCCGTTTCCGCCGATGCAGGTAGGCGGCCGCGCGATCCCCGTTGCCCAGTGCAACAACGTGTACGCGTTCCCGGGGATCGGGCTGGCATTGATCGCGATCCGCGCAACGCGGATCACCGACGAGATGCTGACCGCGGCGGCGACCGCCGTCGGGGTGGCCGCGCCGGTGCATCGAGATCCCGACGCTCCGTTGCTGCCGGCGCGGACCGAGCTCGTGCAAACCGCGAACACGGTCGCGCGCGCGGTCGCTGCGGCCGCGGTGGAGGGCGGCGTTGCGCCGCGACTTACCGCCGACGAGATCGACGACGCGATCGCGCGGACGCGCTGGTCGCCGGGCTACGCCTGAGCGCGGCGGACAGCGTCGGCCTGGAGGCCGTCCATCCACAGTTCCCAGCGCCCAGACTCAGAACAGCGCGAGTCGTGGAAGTGGTACGGGCGCCGGCCGGCGAACTCCGTCTGGCGCAGATGGAACACGCCGCCGAGGACTGCCGCGATCCGGCGCCGCGGCCAGCCGATCGCATCCTCGATCTCTCCGAACGGGCGCGCGCGGTCAGGCGCCGCCGCCAGCCCGTCCAGCAGCTCTCGCATCAGGTCGCTGCACCGGTCGTGAAACCGCACGATCTCCTCGGGCTCGTCCATCGCGTTCTGGGGAGCGTGTTCGGCGCGCAGCACTGACGATTCCGACGATAGCGCCGCTTGTCGAGGCGGTCCACCCGCTGTCAGGGTCGGCAGAGCCAAGCGACCGCTGGTCGCTCTGTAGAGTCCGCGCCGCACCACCACGAGGTCTTGATTTGCGAGCAGTGACGGTCATCCCGGGTAGTCCAGGTTCGGCGCGGCTCGACGAAGTCCCCGAGCCGGGGGCTGAGCTTGGCTCGGTGCTCGTCGAGGCGATCGCGGTCGGGGTGTGCGGAACCGACGTCGAGATCGTGGCCGGCCAGTACGGTTGGGCACCGCCCGGTCGAGAGCGTCTGATCCTCGGTCACGAGTCGCTCGGTCGGGTCATCGACCCTGGCACCAGTGGTCTGCAGGCCGGCGATCATGTCGTCGGCATCGTGCGCAGGCCGGATCCGGTGCCGTGCCCGAACTGTGCGGTCGGCGAGTGGGACATGTGCACCAACGGCCGCTACACCGAGCGCGGTATCAAGCAGGTCGATGGGTTCATGTCGGAGCGCTGGCGGATCGAGCCTGACTATGCGGTCAAGCTCGACAAGAGCCTCGGCGTGCTCGGCGTTCTGTTGGAGCCGACCACCGTCGTCGCGAAGGCGTGGGAACACATCGCCGCGATCGGGCGCCGGGCGTTTTGGGAGCCCAGCACCGTGCTTGTGCTCGGCGCGGGCCCGATCGGACTACTCGCCGCGTTGATCGGCGTCCAACACGGTGGCCAGGTCCACGTGCTCGACCGCGTCACGAGTGGCCCCAAGCCGGCGCTGGTCGAGGCGCTCGGCGCGAAATATCACAGCGGGCCCGTATCGCAGCTGGGGGTGACCCCGGACATAGTGGTCGAATGCACCGGCGTGATGCCGTTGATTCGCGCCGCCGCGGAAATTGCCGCGCCCGGGGCGATCATCTGCCTCACCGGGGTTGGACCACCCGCGGTCCCGGATGCGAGCGCTCCGACAAGCCTGGCGAGCGATGCGGTGCTCAAGAACCTGGTCCTGTTCGGATCGGTGAACGCCAACCGCCGCCATTACTACCGCGGGGCGCAGGCGCTAGCCCAGGCCGACAGGGCGTGGCTCCAGCAGCTGATCACGAGAACGGTCGGCCCCGATGAG
>JBKQJQ010000205.1:0-16349 GCA_052147875.1 Solirubrobacteraceae bacterium
GGATCAATGCACCACGCTCAGACAGCTCGCTCACGGCGAGTGTCACGGTTGAGCGCCTGGCCCCGATCAGCTCTCCGATCGTGTCGTGCGTCAACTCGATCGGGACGGCCGTACCGGATGCCGTCACCCGTCCCCACGACTCGGCAAGCAGCCAGAGCAACGCAAGCACCCGGTCTCCTACGCGCGGCAGCTGGCAGATCACCATCTGTGCCGAGAGCCGTTCCAGCTGCTCGGCAACCCGGGCCTGCAGTCCGGAGACCAGCCGCGGGAACTGCCGGACGGCAGCGAGGAAATGATCGTCGAGCAGCACAAGCCGAGCCGGTGTAGGAACCTCCCAGCTGATCTCGAGCCACGAGATCTGATCGCTGCCCGGGAGCGTCAGCAGGTCACCAGGCCCTAACAGTCTCAGCGCCGACTTAGAGGCCGCGCCGAGATGGTTGAGGATGATCCCGTCGAGGATGATCGCCGCGAACGCCTCCGTTTCGTCGGCGAGATCCTCGAGCGACAGAGCGCCCAAATCGAGCGTGATGACCGGTGCTGTGAGGCGCTGGACAACCTCACGTTCGTCGTGCGGGAGAGCCGCCGCAAGGTCGGGCTCGACCTCCAGCAGGTGAACACGTGTCGGCATCACCGAGAATCGGATAGCGACGATGGCTGCGTGCAACGGATTCAAGCACTCGCCAGGCGGGGACGCACGGATTGCCGGTGCGGGCCGTCCTTAGACCGGCGCGCCGACCGGTTGTCCCCGGCGGGCCCTGGGTAGCTTGGATAGATGGCCTCCATCCAGACCGCCACCGGCACAGAGGGCAACGATCAGACCAGCGCAGCCGCCGACGGCCGTGATGAAACGGCTGCCGAGCGGCTCGATCGCAACACGATGGAGTTGCTCAACGAGCTGCGCGTCGCCGGAACCGGGATCCAGGTGATGTTCGCGTTCCTTCTGGTCGTCCCGTTCAACACGGGTTGGCGACATGTCTCAGCGTTCGGCAGAACGACCTACTTCGTGACTCTCCTGTGCGTCGCGCTGGCTGCGGTTCTGCTGATGGCGCCGTCGATCCATCACCGGATCCTGTTTCGGCATCGGGAGAAGCGCTATCTGGTGCAGACCGCGAATCGGCTCGCGATCGCCGCCATGACCTTCCTCGCGGCGGGCTTCACCGGGATCCTGATCTTGATCTCCGACGTCGTCGTTGGTGGAGCGGCGCCTTGGATCTTCGGCGCTTGCGTTGCGATTGGGCTCGCCGCCCTGTGGTTTGCGTGGCCGCTAAGCCGTATTGAGCATCAACCCGCTCCGGTCCGCAGGAGCAGCGGCGTAGACTCGGATAGCGGACGCCGGTAAAACGGTCGGCGACCGGGTAGCTGACGTTTCAACTAAGCAAGCCTGGAGGCCATTTTCGATGACGACTCCCCTGAAAGCCCTCGCCGAGCATGGTCAAAGCCCGTGGATCGATTACCTGTCGCGGCCGTTCGTCCGCGAGGGCGATCTGGCGGGATTGATCGACGACGGAATCGTCGGCGTGACGTCCAATCCGACGATCTTCCAGGGCGCGATCGCCCACTCAGACGCCTACGACGACCAGCTGCGCGAGGTGCTGGCTACTGAAAGCGACCCCAAGCAGGTGTTCTTCGCGCTGGCGCGCGACGACATCCGAGGGGCATGCGACCTGCTGGCCCCGGTGTTCGACCGTGGCGATGAGACCCGCGACGGCTGGGTCTCGCTGGAGGTGGATCCCAATCTGGCGCACGACGCGGCCGGCACAGCCGCGGAGGCGCGGCGCCTGCACGCGATGGTCGAGCGCCATAACCTGTTCGTCAAGATCCCCGGCACGCTTGAAGGCCTGGAGGCGATTGAGGAGACGATCGCCGCCGGGATCGCGGTCAACGTGACGCTGCTGTTCTCGCTCGAACGGCACCGCGCCGCGGCTGAGGCATATGTGCGTGGACTGCGGCGGCTGCACGATGCGGGCGGCGACCTGACGAAAGTGGCGTCGGTCGCTTCGTTCTTCGTCTCGCGCGTCGACACCGAAGCTGACAAGCGACTGGATCAGCTGGGTGGCCACGACGACCTCAAGGGGAAGCTGGCGATCGCCAACGCGAAGCTCGCCTATCAGACCTACCTGGAGCTGTTCAGCGGCGTCGACTGGGACGAACTGAAGGCTGCCGGGGCGTCCGCTCAGCGATGCTTGTGGGCGTCGACGTCGACCAAGAACCCTGCCTACCGCGACGTGCTGTACGTCGAGGAACTCGTCGGCCCCAAGACCGTCAACACGATGCCGCGCGAGACCGTTGAGGCCGTGCAGGATCACGGCCGGATCGAGCGAACGCTCGATCGTGATGTCGACGACGCCCGGCGCACGCTCGAGCGGTTCGCCGAGGCCGGTGTCGACTACGACGACGTGGTGGCTGTGCTCGAGCGCGAGGGGGTCGAGAAGTTCGACGCCTCGTTCAAGGAGCTGCTGGACGGTGTTGCCTCCAAGCGCGATCAGCTCGTGGCCGCGTAGGCGTCGGGCCCACCTCAGCATCGCCATCTGAGTGAGAACCGGCCGAAGGCCGGGTAGGACTCCTGTGTTCGCCGGCCCTGCGCGCCTTTGCGCGCGGCCCCTAGATGACAGGAGGTATCAGCAGTGAGACATGGCGACAAGCCGGAAGTGGTGGTTGTGACAGGGGCTTCGGGTGGCGTCGGGCGCGCGATCGCGCACGCGTTCGCCAAGCGCGGTGCCCACATCGGGCTGGTGGCGCGCGGCGAGCAGGGCCTCGAAGACGCGCGGCGCGAGGTCGAGCAACTCGGCGGTCAGGCGCTCGTCGTGCCGACCGACGTGGCGCTCGCCGAGCAGGTCGAGGCCGCCGCCGAAGCGGTCGAAGACCGTTTCGGGCCGCTCGACACATGGGTGAACGATGCGATGGCGACCGTCTTCGCGCGCGTCGTCGACATGAACGCCGACGAATTCAAGCGCGCGACCGAGGTCACCTATCTTGGTGCCGTGTACGGGACGATGGCGGCGCTGAAGCGGATGACCGCGCGCGACTCGGGAACGATCGTGCAGGTCGGCTCAGCCCTGTCATACCGCGCGATCCCGCTGCAGGCTGCCTACTGCGGCGCGAAGTTCGCGATCCGCGGCTTCACGGACTCGATCCGCTCGGAGCTTCTGCACGACAAGAGTCGCGTCCACATCACGATGGTGCAGCTACCCGGGGTCAACACCACCCAGTTCAACTGGTGCCGATCCAAGCTGCCGGATCATCCACAGCCGGTGCCGCCGATCTACCAGCCGGAGATCCCCGCCGAGGCGGTCTACTGGGCGGCGCATCACCGCCGCCGCGAGCTGTGGGTCGGCTACAGCGCGGTCGAGGCGATCGTCGGCAACAAGATCGCGCCGGGATTCGCCGACCGCTACCTTGCGCACAAGGCGTTCTCTGGCCAGCAGGTCAAGAACATGCCGGTGCCGGCCGACCGGCCCGACAACCTGTTCGCTCCGGTTCCGGAGCTCGCCGCGACGCACGGGATGTTCGACGATCAGGCCAAGCGCCGCAGCCCCCAGCTGTGGGCCAACACGCACCGCGCCGCGCTCGCCGGAGCGGCGGTCATGAGCGCGGCCGCAGGGATTGCCGGGTTCGCCGCTACGCGCGCTCGATGACGCAAGCGATTCATCGGTCATGACTAAGACCAGGCCGGCGGCGGATTTCAGCGCGCCGCACGCGCTGCGCGAGTACGCGCTGATCGCCGATGGCGAGCGCGGCGTGCTGGTCGGACCGCGCGGCGACTACACGTGGATGTGCTTTCCGCGATGGGATTCGGATGCGTGCTTCGCGACGCTGATCGGCGGTGGTGGCACCTATGCGGTCACGCCCGATGAGCGGTTCGTCTGGGGCGGCTACTACGAGCGCGGGCTGATCTGGTGCAGCCGCTGGGTGACCGACTCCGGTCTGGTCGAATGCCGCGAGGCGCTGGCGCTCCCCGGGCACCCGCAACGCGCTGTGCTGCTGCGCCAGATCCGCGCCCGCACTGGTCCGGCGCGAGTCAACATCGTGCTCGACCTGCGGACCGCGTTCGGCGCCAAGCGCGCAACCCATCTTCGTCTCGACGACGAAGGCGTCTGGCGCTGCCGGCTGGGCAATGCCCACGTCAGCTGGAGCGGGGCCGCGGAGGCAAAGCCGCTCGACGACGGTGACGGTGGCCGGCCGCTGGCTATGCAGCTCGAGCTCGAACAGGGCGTCGCACGCGACCTCGTGCTGGTGCTCGACTCGAGCTCCGATCCGGAGCCGCCGCCCGATCCTGCACACGCCTGGTCGGCGACCGAGACCGCCTGGCACGACGGCATCCCGCCACTCGAGTGCGCGGTCGGCCAGCGCGACGCGCGCCACTCCTACGCCGTGCTGAAGGGGCTGACCGCCGCCGGCGGCGGGATGGTCGCGGCGGCGACGATGTCGCTCCCCGAGCGAGCTCGCGAGGGACGCAATTACGACTATCGCTACGTCTGGATTCGCGACCAGTGCCTGACCGGCCAAGCGGTCGCGAAGGCAGGACCGCACCCGCTGATGGACGACGCGGTCCGGTTCGTGTCCCAGCGGCTGCTCGACGACGGCCCGGAGATGGTGCCGGCGTATACGACCACCGGCGGCCCGGTTCCGGACCAGCGAAGCCTCGGGCTTTCCGGCTACCCGGGCGGGACCGACGTCGTTGGCAACTGGGTCAACCGCCAGTTCCAGCTCGACGCGTTCGGCGAGTCGCTGCTGCTGTTTGCGGCCGCCGCTGGTCACGACCATCTCGACGCGGACGGATGGCGCGCGGTGGAAACCGCGGTCGCTGCGATCGAACAGCGGTGGCAAGAGCCCGATGCCGGCATCTGGGAGATCGAGCCCGACAACTGGACTCACAGTCGGCTGATCTGCGTCGCCGGACTGCGAGCGATCGCGTCGCACCAGCCGTCTGAGCAGTCAGCCGCGTGGCTGGCGCTCGCGGATGCGATCGTCGCCGAGACATCAGCCACCGCGGTCCACCCGGAGGGCCGCTGGCAGCGCTCACCGGGCGACGACCGGGTCGACGCCGCGCTGCTGTTGCCAACGATCAGGGGCGCTGTCCCGGCCGATGATCCGCGCTCGCTTGCGACCCTGCACGCGGTCGAGCGCGAGCTGGCCGACGATGGCTACTGCTACCGCTACCGGCCCGATGCCCGGCCGCTGGGCGAGGCTGAGGGTGCCTTCATCCTGTGTGGCTTTCTGCTTGCGCTGGCCTGGGACCAGCAGGGCGATGAGGTTCGAGCCGGCCGCTGGTTCGAGCGCAACCGGGCGGCCTGTGGGACCGCCGGGTTGATCTCGGAGGAGTTTGATGTCGTTCAGCGCCAGCTCCGTGGCAACCTGCCGCAGGCGTTCGTGCACGCGGCGCTGCTCCAGAGCGCGATGACGCTGCATGGGGATGGCCACACATGACCGGCTGGCTGTTCGCCTTGCGGTCTTTGTACGGCGCCGTGCTGCTGCTCGCACCGGCGCGCGCGCTGGCGACGCTGACCCGCGCGCCGGTCGACCGGCCGGCGGCAAACGTTGCGCGAGTGCTCGGCGCGCGTGAGCTGGTGCAGGCCGAGCTGGTCAGGCGGCACCCAGGTCGCGCCGCACAGCTCGCGAGCGCCGGTGTCGACGGGCTTCATGCGGCGACGATGTTCGCGCTTGCAGCAGCTAACGGTGGTCGGCGACGCCTCGCGCTGCGCAACGGTGTGACGGCCACTGCGCTGGCGCTCGCCTCGGTCGCGGCCGCGCGCCGCGGCGGCGATCTGTCAGGGAACTGACCGCTGTCGTTAGCCGCCGACGCAAGCGGGTAGTCGTTCGGCGCCAAATCTCGGTCCGTCCTGCGTGTCAGCTCCCCTCCGTCACCGCCGCCCGCTGAGACGCCCACTAACCGTCGTAGGCGCGACGGCTGCGGGTGTTCTGCTGGCCGGCTGCGGCAAGCAATCGATCCTCCAGACCGACAGCCCGCAGGCGCACAACATCATGCTGCTCTGGTGGTGGATGCTCGCGGCCGCGGTGATCGTGTTCGCCGGCGCGGTCGCGATGCTGGTGATCGCGTACGTGCGCCGCGGTACTCCTGGGCTGCCGATCTTCGGTGAGCGCGAAGGCGTGTCCGAGGGGCTGGTGCTCGTGTTCGGTCTGGCGATCCCGGCCGTTGTGCTAGTCGCGCTGTTCGGAGTCGCGAACGTATACCTGATCCGGCAGACCTCGCCGCCGCCGCCTTCAAGCACCGCGATGACGATTGACGTGATCGGCCATCAGTGGTGGTGGGAGGTCCGTTACCCGGGCACCGGCGCGGTCACCGCGAACGAGATCCACATCCCGGTCGACACGCGCGTGAACGTCGTCGCGACGACCGCCGATGTGATCCACAGCTTCTGGGTTCCGGCCCTGAACCGCAAGATCGACATGATCCCCGGGCGACGCAACCGGATCCTGCTGTACGCCTCGCGCCCGGGCGTCTACCGCGGCCAGTGCTCCCAGTTCTGCGGCCTCCAGCACGCGCACATGGCGCTGTACGTGTTCGCGCAGCGACCCGCGCAATACCGAGCATGGCTGGCCAACATGGCATCCGCCGCGCGGACCCCGATGACCTCCACGGCACGGGCCGGCGAGCGGCTGTTCATGACAAGTCAGTGTGCGAGTTGCCACCGGATTGCGGGCACCCCGGCGCAGGGCGATGTCGGCCCTGACCTGACGCATGTCGCGAGCCGCACGACGCTGGCCGCGCTGACGATCCCCAACACGCCGAAATGGCTGGCGGCGTGGATCCGCAACCCGCAGGCGATCAAGCCCGGCGACCTGATGCCCGACCTGGGCCTGTCGCGAAGCCAGGTCTCGTCGCTGGTCGCGTATCTGGAGACCCTGAAGTAGATGGCGACCACTGTCACCCCGGCTGGGCAGCGGCACATGGAGCGCCTGGACCGGATCTGGGCCGAGCGGCGCGGCCTGATCGGCTGGCTGACGACCACTGACCACAAGCGGATCGGGATTCTGTACTTCTTCACCGCGCTGGCGTTCTTCGGCGCCGGTGGCGTCGAGGCGCTGCTGATCCGCACGCAGCTGATCGGCCCCAACGGGCACCTCCTGTCGCCCCAGGCCTACGACGAGGTGTTCACGATGCACGGGATCACGATGATCTTCCTGTTCGTGATCCCGATGACGACGGGCGCGTTCGGGAACTATCTGATTCCGCTGATGATCGGGGCGCGGGACATGGCGTTCCCGCGTATGAACGCGCTGTCGTACTGGATCTACCTCGCCTCGGGGATCTTCATGTATGTCGCGCTCGCGCAGGGCCACGCGCCGAACGCGGGCTGGTTTGACTACGTGCCGCTCGCGTCCAAGCAATTCGATCCGGGCAACAACATCGACTTCTACGGCTGGGGGCTGATCTTCAACGGCATCTCGAGCACGGCGGCGGCGATCAACTTCATCGTCACGATCTTCAAGCTGCGCGCGCCCGGCATGTCGATCAACCGGATGCCGCTGTTCTGCTTCGCGTTCTTGGCGGTCGCGTTCGCGCTGCTGTTCGCGCTCCCGTCGCTGAGCGTCGCGGCTCTGTTCCTCGAGCTCGATCGCCAGCTTGGGTTCCACTTCTACGACGTCTCGCACGGCGGCGACCCGCTGTTGTGGCAGAACCTGTTCTGGATCTTCGGGCACCCGGAGGTCTACATCATCATCCTGCCGGCGTTCGGGATCGCGACCTCGATCATCCCCGCGTTCGTGCATCGCCGGATGGTGCTGTTCCCGCTGGTCGCGCTGTCGGAGATCCTGGTCGCGTTCCTCGGCTTCGGCGTCTGGCTGCACCACATGTTCACGGTCGGGTTCTCGAGCCTGACGACCGTCTACTTTGCCGCCGCGAGCCTGATAATCGTGATCCCGTCGGCGATCCAGCTGTTCGCCTGGATCACCACGATCCTGACCGGCACGCCGGACTTCCAGACGCCGCTGCTGTTCATCGTCGGCTTCATCGTCTACTTCATCATCGGCGGCCTGTCCGGGATCACGCTGGCCGCGATTCCGTTCGACCAGCAGGTGCACGACAGCTACTACGTCGTCGCCCACTTCCACTTCGTGATCTTCGGCGCGGCGGTGTTCCCGATCCTCGCCGGGATGTACTTCTGGTTCCCGAAGCTCACCGGACGTATGTACCACGAGGGGGTCGGAAAGCTGAGCTTCTGGGTGACGTTCGTCGGTACGTTCGTGACCTTCTTCCCGATGCACATTGTCGGCATCCTCGGGATGCCGCGGCGCAACTACACATACCCGCCCGGTCTCGGCTGGGCGCTGTGGAACTTCATCGAGTCGATCGGCGCCTACATCCTCGCCGCTGGTCTGGTGCTGATCGTGCTCAACCTGCTCGTCAGCCGCTTCCGGGGGCCTGTGGCTGGGAACGACCCGTTCGGCGGCGACACGCTCGAATGGTCGGTCAGCTCGCCGCCGCCCCCATACAACTACGCGGTCATCCCGACGGTCACGAGCGCCTACCCGATGTGGGACAAGGAGGACCGCAAGGCCGATAGCCGCAGGCTGGATCGCGGCGAAGGGCTGCTGGAGCGAGGTCATGAGACGCCGGCGACGACCGTCCAGGACGCGGAGCTCGACGAGATCCTCGAGATGCCGCCGTACTCGGTCTGGCCACCGGTGACGGCGCTTACGCTGGCGGGAGTGTTCGCGATGCTGCTGATGCGCCATTACTGGATCGCCCTCGGCTTCGCGGTCGCCGGCGGGTTGGCGTTGCTGGCATGGCATCGCAAGGGGGTGGCGGTCTGATGGAGGCATCGCCCCGTGGCGCCGTCGCCCGCAGCAGCCGCAGTGCCGCCGCCGTCGCGCGGTCGAGGGTCGCGCAACCGAGCGGCTGGTGGGGGATGGCGCTGTTCATGTGCGCCGAGGCGACGCTGTTCGGGATCCTGATCGCGACCTACTTCTATCTCGACTTCGACGCGCGCTCGTGGCCGCCTGACGGGATCAAGCCGCCGAGCGTGGTGCTGCCGCTGGTCGCGACCGCGGTCCTCATCTCGACCACGATCCCACTGCTGTTCGCGGTCCGGGCGTCTCGTGCCGCCCGGCGCCGGCGGGTCGTGGTGCTGGTGATCGTCGCGGTCGTGGTGCAGTGCTGCTATCTGGCGGTCCAGATTCTCCTGTTCCGTCACGACCTGCGCCAGTTCTCGCCCAAGGCGACCGCATACGGGTCGATCTACTTCACGCTGCTGACCGCCCATCACGCGCACGTCGCGTTCGGGATCCTGCTCGAACTGGCGGTGCTGTGGCAGGTCGTGCGCAAGGGGCTGACCAATTACTGGCTGATCGGCGTCCGGATCGTGGCCCTGTACTGGTACGTGGTCTGCGCGCTGGCCGTGTTCGTCGTCCTCACGCAGCTGAGCCCGACGCTATGAGCCAGCGCCTTCCCTCCAACGCGCTGTTGTGGTTCGGGGTGCTCGGCGGCGCGGCCGCCTGGGTGACGCAGTTCCTGGCCAACCTGTTCTTGACCTTCGCCCAGTGCGACCAGCCAATCCAGCGCTGGATGCTGCCCGTCCACGGCTGGGAGGTCGGCCTGTCCGCGCTCGCGCTCGTCGTCGGCCTCAGCGCGACCGCGGTCTCGCTGACGATCTTCGTCCGCACCGCCCGGGTCGACGATGTCTCGGCCAAGGAACGCGAGGGCAAGGGAACGCAACCGCCGCTCGGACGGGTCCACTTCCTGGCGATGGTCGGCCTGCTGGTGAATTTCCTCACGCTGGCGATCATCATCATGACCGGCGTCGGCGCGCCGCTGCTCCCGATCTGCCAGCAAGCATGAGCCGCGCGCGGATCGCAGCCCTGACGGTCGCGCTGATGGTGCTCGGGTCGGTCCCGATCGCCGAAGCACAGCCACAATCGGGGATCGTCCGCCCGACGACGGAGCCGCCAACGCCGAGCGTCGCGCTCGGCGCCGAGCTCTTCGCGGGGAACTGCGCCAGCTGTCACGGGATCGCCGGCTCGGGCATCTCGACCCCGAGACCGGGCGGCGGAAACATCATCGGAGCCGGGCCCTCGCTGCGTGGGGTCGGCGCGCTTGCCCCCGATTTCTACCTGCGCCGGGGCTACATGCCGCTGTCGAGCATCCACGATCAGCCGTGGCCGGAGGCCGTGCAGTTCTCCAACAAGGAGATCCGCTCACTCGTCGAGTACGTCGCCTCGCTGGGGAAGGGTCCTGCGATCCCCGACCCGAATCCGGGCGCCGGCAACATCTCCGCCGGACAGCAGCTGTTCAGCATGCACTGCGCCGGCTGTCATCAGATCGATGCGCGCGGAGGTTTTGTCACGGGTGCGCGCGTGCCACCGCTGCAGAGCGTGCCGGCGACCCAGATTGCCGAGGCGGTCCGGATCGGCCCGTATCTGATGCCGCGCTTCTCGACCAAGCAGATCTCCAACGCGCAGCTGAACTCGATCGTCAAGTACGTCCTGAGTACGAATCACCTGGACAACGCCGGCGGCTGGGGAATTGGAAACCTCGGCCCGATACCAGAGGGCCTGGTGGCCTGGTGGATCGCCGCGCCGCTGCTGATCCTGTCGTGCCGGATGGTGGGGAGGAGGAGACATAGATGAAGGGCTGGCAATGGTTGGTGGCGCTCCTGGCGGCCTGGTGGGAGCGGCTCCGGGGCAAGAAGTCGGGGCCCGCCGAAACGGATGAGGCAGACCGCGGGCCGCAGAGGATCGTGCCGGTCGGGACGCCGCAGCGGCGGGCCGAGAACGTGGTCCTCGTACTGCTCGGGATCGCGGCCCTGTTCGCGCTCGGCTTCGTGGTCGTGTACGCCGAGTTCAGCGCCACCGCGGTGCCTAACGGGCTGCTGGGGCTGTGCCTCGGGCTGTCGCTGGTGTTCATCGGCGCTGGGTTGACGGTGGTCGCCAAGCGGCTCGTGGTGACCGAGGAGCTCGAGGACGATTACCCGGAGGCGCACCCCGAGCAGCAGCGCGAGATCGCCGAGATCGTCCACGAGAGCGGGAGCCGGATCACGCGCAAGCGACTGCTGCTCAGCGCCGGCGCCGCGACCGGAGGCGCGCTCGGGCTGGCGGCGCTGACACCGGTGCTCTCGCTGGGGCCTGTCTGGGACACCACGCCGCTGGACCAGACGCCGTGGCGCCGGGGGGTGCGAGTAGTCGACGTCGACAGCGTTCCGCTGAAGGCCGCCGAGATCGAGCAGCAGACCTTCTACACGGGGTTCCCGGAGGGCGCCGACTTCGATGACATCGCATCGCCGCTGGTGATCATCCGCCTGGACCCGAGCAAGCTGCGGTTGCCGGCTGGACGCACCGGCTGGGCGCCGGACGGAATCCTCGCCTACTCGAAGATCTGCACGCACGCCGGCTGCGCGATCGCGCTGTATCGCAAGCCGACGTTCCCGGTGCTCGAGCCCAACAATGCGCTCGTGTGCCCGTGCCACTACTCGACCTTCGATCCTTACACCGGCGGGACCGTGACCTACGGCCCGGCGGGACGGCCGCTGCCACAACTCCCGTTGATGATCGACGGCGTCGGCGACCTGCGTGCGGGTGGTAACTTCTCGGGCCGCGTCGGCCCCGCCTGGTGGGCGGTCAGGGAGCGACCCGAGTGAGCAGCAGGCCGGCCGATCGAGTCGCCGACCCGGTCCGGTTCATCGACGAGCGGACCGCCGCGGCCCCGCAGATGCGCAAGTTCATGCGCTACCTGTTCCCGGACCACTGGTCGTTTCTGCTGGGTGAAGTGGTGCTGTACGCGTTCCTGGTCCTGATCGTGACCGGGATCTATTTGGCTCTGTTCTACGACCCGAGCACCGCACAGACCGTCTACCACGGCACGTACGCGCCACTCGACGGCCAGTCGATGAGCATGGCGTACGAGTCCGTGCTGGATCTTTCGCTGGCGACCAAGGCTGGGCTTCTGATCCGCCAGACGCACCACTGGGCCGCCGACGTCTTCATGGTCGCGATCGTCCTGCACCTGATGCGGGTGTTCTTCACGGGCGCGTTTCGCAAGCCGCGCGAGCTGACCTGGCTGGTCGGCCTGCTGCTGCTGTTCACGGCGCTGTTGGAGGGCTTTCTCGGCTACTCGCTGGTCGACGATCTGCTGTCGGGGATGGGGCTCGCGATCGGCTACGGGGTCGGGCTGTCCGTGCCGGTCATCGGCGGGCCGATGACGCTGGCGATCTTCGGGGCGCCGTTTCCGGGCAAACCCGACTTCTTCTCGCGGATGTACATCGCGCACGTGTTCCTGATCCCGGTCCTGCTGGCGACCCTGATCGGGATCCATCTGGCGCTGATCATGGCCCGCCACCACACGCAGTTTCGCGAGGGCAAGCGGACCACGAACAGCCGGATCGTCGGCGTCCCGTTGTTCCCCGGCCAGGCCCCGCGCTCGCTGGCGCTGATGTTCTTCACCGCGGGCATCTTGTTCTTGCTGGGTGGGCTGGTGCAGATCAACCCGATCTGGCAGTGGGGGCCCTTCCATACCTATCTCGGGACCAACGGTGCCCAGCCCGACTGGTATCTCGGCTGGCTGATCGGCGCGCTGCGGCTGATGCCGAGCTTCGACGTAACGATCGGCCACTTCACGCTGGTACCGAACCCGTTCTGGGGCGGTGCTCTGTTCCCGCTGTTCGTGCTCGCCGTACTGGCGAGCTTCCCGTGGGTCGAGCGGCGGCTGAGTGGCGACCACGGGGTTCACAACCTCGCGGACCGACCGCGCGACGCGCCGACCCGGACGGCGTTCGGGGTCGCGTTTCTGAGCTGGGTGTTCCTGGTGTTCGTGTTCGGGGCTGCCGACCGGCTGTTCGTGCTGTTTGGCCTCAGTTACAACACGCAGCTGTACGTGTTCCGGATCGGCATCTGGGTCGTGCCGTTCGTCCTGTTCTTCCTCACGCGCCGGATCTGTCGTGAGCTGCTCGCGGCCGAAGCGGTCGACGCGGTCCGCCGTGACGCTGAGAAGGAGGGAGAGGCGCACGAGCGTTCGCTGGCGCCCCAGGGCCGATGAGTCACCTGGCCGAGTTCATACCGCCGCTCGGCGCAGCGTTCCTTTACCTGATCCTGTACCGCCGGCGGCTGGCGACGCTCGCCGCCGAAGGGCGACCGGTCGCGCGCTGGCGAGTGGTCTCGTTCGTATCTGGCGTCGTGCTGGTTGCTGCGGTGCAGATCGGGCCGTTGGATACTCTGGCCGACACGCTGCTGGTCGCGCACATAATCCAGCACATCGTGATCGGCGACTTGGCGTCGCTGCTTATCGTTCTCGGGCTGACCGGTCCGGTGCTCGCGCCGCTCATGCACACCAAGGCTTCGCGCGCGATGCGACGTCTGACGCACCCGCTGGTCGCGCTCACGCTGTGGGCGATCGATCTGTATGCCTGGCATGTGCCGCTCTTCTACCAGCTGGCGATCGAGCACGACCTGGTGCACGCGCTCGAGCATGCCTGCCTGCTGTGGTTCGGCAGCCTGCTGTGGCTGGCGCTGATCGGCCCGCTCCCGAAACCCAGCTGGTTTTTGGGCTGGTGGAGCCTGGGTTACGTGATCCTGGTCCGATTTGTCGGCGCTGTGCTCGCGAACGCACTGATCTGGGCCCAGACCGTCTTCTATCCGGTCTACCGCACGAGCGACGCCGCGCGGGGACTGAGCCCGCTGTCGGATCAGAATCTGGCCGGCGGGGTGATGATGGTCGAGCAGGTGCTGCTGACGACGGCGCTGCTGGTCTGGCTGCTGGCCCGTCTGCTGCGCCAGGACGAGGACCGCCAGGCGCTGCTGGATCTCGCGGCGAGTCGCGGCGTACCACTGGCGGAGGAACGCGCCGCCCGGGCCGCGCGCGCGGGGGCGGCGCGCCGAATGCGCGAGCGTTTGGAGGGCGGTCCGCCCGGGCCAGTGTGACGCAGCTCACAGAGTGACGTTTGGCGCTGACGCGCAACCGCAGTCCGCGAACGTCAGCTCGCGGCGCAGGAGCGCGACGAGGCCCAGCGTGTGGGTGAGGCGGCCGCGCGTGTGAAGGAGCAGCGCAGGCGGGACGACGCTCCGTAGGCCGGTAGGTGGCCTGTCGCCGGGCCAAGTGGCGGTATCTTTGGCGCTGATGATGTCCAGCGCTGACCGCCGGCCGGCGGTGTGGAGGTGGTCCGGAGCAGCGCTGCTGCCCCCGGCGGCGTTTGCGGTCCATCAGCTGCGCTTCGTGCTCGCGTTCGGGAGCGGCGCCGGCGCCGAGCTGCAACGGACTGCGTGTGCCATCTCCTGACGTGAGCGAAGGAATCCCATCGAGATGACAACGAGTATCGCCAACCAACAGCGGCGTACGCTCGGGAGCCATGCAGATGTCTCACTGATCCCGAGGGCGCGCAAATATTTCGCATCCGACAGCCGCCGGATCGTGCTGTTGGCGGGCGCGTCGGCCGCGATCGGGATCGCGGTCTACTGCAACTGGCACCCGCGGCCTTTCCTGCTCCTGGCCGTTGTGCTTAGCCTCGCCTACTGGGTGCTCGGCCAGGGCTTCGGCGGCATTTTCGCCGGCGGCGCAACGGATCCGAATGCCGGACCGCTGTTCGTCTTGCTCGCGTACGCGATGTACGCGCTGATCCCATTCGACAGCCGGGCGGATTCGCCGGGCGCACTGACAGCGAGGTCACAAAGTGCTTGACAGAACTCAACTCCGCGCGGCGCTGCTTGCCGCGGCCACGGTCACGCTGCTCGCCGGTTGCGCGAGTGCCAACAAGACCAGCTCGGGCTCGACGGCAGCCGCCGCCGGCTCCGGATCCGGATCCGGATCCGGGAGCATGGCGGGCATGAGCAGCGGTTCGGGCGCGAGCTCGAACGCCGCCATGGAGGTCGACGGGATCAAGCCGATCCCGATTCAGCCGCTGGCCGTCGCGACCTGGCAGGGGATGAAGATCGAGGCACGCGCGATGACCGCGGTGCCGTTCGTCGTCTTCAACGGGACCAAGGAGCAGATGGTCAAGCCCGGACCGAAGACGAGCTTTCACCTGATGGTGATGCTCAACGACGCGCACACCGGCGTCGCGATCCCATACGCAAGCGTGTGGGCGACGATCATCCGCGACGGCAAGGTCGTCTACGACGAGCGCCAGTGGCCGATGCTGTCGGAGTACATGGGCCCTCACTACGGCAACAACGTGTCGCTGCCCGGCGCCGGGACCTACCAGCTCAAGCTGCTGATCAGCCCGCCGGTCTCGGCGCGGCATCTCGAGTACCAGCACGTCTGGCTGACCCCGCACCGCGTCAGCTCGAGCTTCAACTGGAAGCCGGTCTCGTGACGCCGGAAGACGCTCGGCGGGGGCTGACCCGCCGCAAGCTGCTCGTCGGCGCCGCCTCGGTCGCGGCCGGCGGTGCGGCGATCGGGATCGGCCTCGAACAGGCGTCCGGTGGCGGCGCGAGCGAGCCGCAGATCCCGGACGTCGCGCTCGGGAGCCAGCCGGCAGGGCTGCCGTCGCGCCAGCACGCCTGGACGGCGACGCTGGCCGTCGACCCCCAAGGCGACTCGGTCCCGCCGCGCTTTGACCGGCTACTGCTGTTTGACGTCAACGGCACGCCGACGCCCGCGCACGCGCGGCTGTTGGAAGCGTCACTGAGGACGCTCGAGCGCCGCTACAAATGGGGTCCATCGGGCCTGCTGTTCACGGCCGGCTGGGGACCGAGCTACTTCGAACGCTTGCTGCGTGTGGGATCGCCGATCCCGCAGGCCAAGGGACTGTCGGACTTCGAGCTGCCGTCGATCGACGACTGTCACCTGTGCCTGCACTTCGCTTGCAACGACGAGCAGCGGCTGGCCGCGGTCGAGGCGGCACTGCTGCACGGCGAACGGCTGCCGGGGGCCGACGGGCCGCTATCGATCTCGACCGCCCTGACGTGGCGGGAGACGCGGACCGGATTCGTCGGTGACGGCCTGCCGGCCGCGCATCAGAACACGGGCGGGATCCCGTCCGGTGACCCGGTCGCGCCCAGCGCGCCGCTGTTCATGGGCTTCAAGTCGGGCCTGCGCAAGAACCAGGCGACCGAGGACGCGGTCACGATCCCCTCTGGGCCATTTGCCGGCGGCACGACGATGCAGGTCAGCTACATGCGACTGCGGCTCGACAGCTGGTACGACGGGCTCAGCTACCGCGAGCGGGTCGCGCGCATGTACGCCCCTCAGGTGACGCCCGAGCAGGTCAAGCAGTTCACCACCGACGCCGAGAGCGACCCCAACCTCTTGGGTCAGGCAATCAACCACTACGGAGTCATAGGTCACGCACAGACGTCGGCCCGCGCCCGCCGCCACGGCAAGCCGCTGATCATCCGGCGCGACTTCAACACGGTCGACGGCGGCCAGGCGGGACTGCATTTCGTCTCCGTCCAGCGGTCGATCG
>JBKQJQ010000206.1:0-3930 GCA_052147875.1 Solirubrobacteraceae bacterium
CGCAGGGTTGACAACCAGCGCGTGCAGCCGCATCGCGGCCAGCTGCTCGGGAACCGCCGCGTACCCCAGCAGCTCCCGCTCCCACCGCAATGCCGTAAACCGCCTGTCGAGGACTGTGACAAGCCCACTGTCGTCGTCTATCAGTGCGACGCGGATAGCCAGCGCCTCCGTGACCGTGGCATCTTGCAGAAAATTGTAGAGCTGGCCCGGGACGTCACCCGGCGATCGCCTCCCAGCGTCGGGTGGCCCGAAACGTCAGCAGGCGATCGCCTCCCAGCGCCGGGTGGCCCGAAACGTCAGCCGGCGATCGCCTCCCAGCGCTCGTACAGCTCGGCGACCGCCTGTTTTGCCCGCTCGTGCTTGCGCGTCGAGCGGGCGCTCGCCTCGGGCGTCGACCAGGCCGACGGATCCAACAGCTCGTCCTCGATCGAGCGCAGGGCCGCCTCCGCGGCCTCGATCTGCTGCTCGAGACCGTCCGTCGAGGCCTTCGGCTTCGTGCGTGCGGGCGGATTGCGTTTCGGTTTGGCCTTCGGGACCGACGCGCGAGCGGGTGCCTTGGCGCGCTCCTCGCGCACTCGCAGGTATTCCGGCCAGCCTCCAACGTAGCTGTGCAGCGTCAGGTCCTCGAGCGCGATCGTGCGAGTCCCGATCGCGTCGAGCAGCGCCCGGTCGTGGGACACGAGCAGCACCGAGCCCGGGAATGCCTTCAACGCCGCCTCGAGCGCCTCGCGGCTCTCGAGGTCGAGGTGGTTGGTCGGCTCGTCGAGCACCAGCACGTTGGCGCCCGACTGGACGAGGATCGCCAGCGACAGCCTCCGCCGTTCGCCGCCGGACAGGGCATCGAGAGGCTTATCGCCATCCTCGCCGGAGAACAGGAAGTTGCCCAGCAGCGCCCGCGCCTTGGCCGGCGTCAGGCCGGTCGCGTGCTGAACCGCCTCGAGCGCCGTTCGTGCAGCCGGATGACTCCGGGGGCGCCCGGCCTTGCCCGAGGATGGAGGCTGAGCGGGCGACCACGGACCGGCGCCGAGCTCGTCTGCATGCTGTGAGAGGTAGCCCAGCTTGACGTTGTGCCCGATCCGCAGCCTCCCGCCCTCGAGCTCGCGGCGACCCGCAAGCGTCTCGATCAGCGTCGTCTTGCCGGTCCCATTGGCGCCGACCAGCGACACGTGCTCGCCGCGCTCGAGCCACATCTCCGCCGCATCGAGCAGCTGCTTGTCACCGGCCGACAGCGACCCGTCCTCGAGCTCGAAGATCACGCGGCCGCTGCGCTCGGGGGCCTTGAACGTGAACTCGAGGCCTGCGCCGTCGGTCGGGTCGCGCGACAGCCGCTCGATCTTCTCCAGGCGCTTGGCGCGCGACTGCGCCTGGCGGGCACGGGTCCCGGCGCGAAACCGGGTCACGAACCGCTCGAGGCGCTCGATCTCGGCCTGCTGGCGCTCGATCGCACGGCCGAGCGCCAGCTCGCGCGCGGCCTTCTCGTGCCGCCACGCGTGCCATGCACCGGCGAAGAACCGGCCCCTGCCGGCCTCGAGCTCAAGCACCGAGGTTCCAACCGCCTCCAGAAACCAGCGGTCGTGGGCGACCAGCACGATCGCGGCGTCGAGGCTCACGAGATGCTGCTCGAGCCACTCGAGCGAGGCGATATCGAGGTGGTTGGTCGGCTCGTCGAGCAGCAGCAGATCGGGCGCGCCGGCCAGCGCGCGACCGAGCGATGCGCGCGTCAGCTCGCCGCCCGAAAACGTCTCCAGCGACCGGTCGAGGTCCGTGCGGTCGCGAAAGCCGAGGCCGTGCAAGGTCGCGAGCGCGCGCTCGCGCCAGTCGTAACCGCCGGCGTGCTCGAGCTTGGCCTGCGCCCGCGCGTAGCGGTCGAGCGTCGCCTCGTCGTGTGCGCCACCCGCCATCGCCTGCTCGAGCGTCGACAGCTCCGCCTCGATCGCGACCAGCTCCGCCGCACCCGACAGCACGTAGTCGCGCAGCGACAGGCCGCGATCGCGCGGCGGACGCTGATCGTGCAGCGCGACCTTGGCTCCTTTGGCCAGCACCAGCTCGCCCGAATCGATCGAGTCCTCGCCGGCCAGCATCCGCAGCAGCGTCGTCTTGCCAGCACCGTTTCGACCCGACAGCGTCATCCGGTCGCGGCGATCGAGCGTAAACGAGATCCCGCGCAGCAGCGGTTCGCCCGCGATGTCCTTGCCGAGGTCAGATGCGATCACTACCGTCATGCGCCTGATGGTAGGTGCCGCTCAGCCGGTACTGCTGTGTACCATCACCGCCGGATGCGCACGCCCGCCTACCCGCCAACCCCGCCGCACGAGATGCTGCCGGCCCGCACGCTCAACCTGCCGGGCCGGGGCGAAGTGTTCCTTCGCGACAGCGGTGGCGACGGATCGCCGGTGATGCTGCTCCACGGCTGGGTGGCGAGCGCCGACCTGAACTGGCACGGCAGCTACCAGCCGCTGGTCGAGGCCGGTTACCGCGTGCTCGCGATCGACCACCGTGGACATGGCCGCGGGATGCGCCCGCTGACTCCGTTCCGGCTCGACGACTGCGCGGCCGACGCGGCCGCGGCGGTGCAGCAGCTCGGCCTCGCACCGGCGACGTTCGTCGGCTACTCGATGGGCGGCGCGATCGCGCAGCTGGTAGCACGCGATCACCGAGGGCTTGCGAGCGGGGTCGTGCTGAGCGCGACCGCACAGCATTGGCAGGACCGCGAGACGACCCGCCTCTGGAAGTGGATGGGGGTCGTCGGCGTGGCGCTGTCGATCGCGCCGCGCAGGACCTGGACCGCCGGCTTCAAGCGCCTCGGGATCCCGGCCTCGCCGGCCACCGCGTGGTGGCTGTCGGAGATGATGCGTCACTCGGCGCGCGATCTCGCCGAGGCGGGCCGCGAGCTCAGCCGTTTCGACTCGAGGCCCTGGCTGCACGAGGTCAGCATCCCGGCCTCCTCGGTGATCACAACACATGACCGGAGCGTCGCGCCGCGCAAGCAGCGCGAGCTGGCGGCGGCGGTCGGCGGACGCGTGTTCGAGGCACCGATCGACCATCTCGAGGTCACGGCCCCCCGCGCAGAGTTCAACGCGGCACTGCTCGAGGCGCTTGCGGCGGTCGGCGCGCGCGAGCAACTCCGGGCATCCTGAGCCGCGCCATCAGTTACCCTTCGGAGCTGAGTGCGCCGCCGGTTCTTCATCACCCTGACCACGTTCGTCGTCGTGCTGCTCACGTTCGCGCCCGACGCATTCGCGCGCTACGACGGAGGCCAGGGGTGGTACGGCGAGACCACGGACCCGGAGATCACGACGGCGATGTTCATCGTGATCGCGTTCTTCCCGACGGTGATCCTGGTCTTCTCGCTGATCCAATGGCGGCTGGACAAGCGCCACCACGCGCGGATGGACGCCGCCAAGGCGCGGCAGGCCAACGCCGACTGGCGCGGCGGCTGGTAAGCGGCTCGGCTCCTGCGCCTGAGCATCGCGACGGCTCGGCTCCTGCGCCTGAGCGTCGCGACTGCGCGTACATAGACCAGCCCTGGCGATCGCTCCGACCGGGGCGGTCGTCACGCCTCGGGGTCGGCCCCGGGCTGCTCGCCGGCCTCGAACTCGTCGCCGGCCTCGGGCTCTTCGGCGGGCGCGGCCTCGGACTCGACCGCGACCAGCCTCGCCCGCGCCATCGGCACCAGCGTCGGCACCAGGACGATCGGGATCAGCAGCGGCAGCAGCAGCAGGTGGAGCCAGTCCCACAGCGTATTGCCGGTGAACCCGGTCCATGGCCAGGGCACCAGGTAGCCCGCCAGCACCAGCAGGCCGAACACGGCCGCCGCGATCACGGCCACACTCGTGTGCCGCCCCGTCCACGCCTCGCGGATCTCGATCGCAAGCGGCGTCAGCGCGACCGCGACCGGCAGCGCCACCAGGTTCAGCCAATCCCAGAGGC
>JBKQJQ010000207.1:0-3180 GCA_052147875.1 Solirubrobacteraceae bacterium
CTCGGCGCCGCGGCCTGCGTCGTCACCGCGCTGAGACGGGTGCGGCCGGTGCGGTCGCAGGTGCCGAGGCCGAGCGCATCCATCAGCACCACAAGCAGGAGCGGCGCGACGGAGAGTCGATCGATGAGCCGCGCGATGACGGTGAGACGCCCGCCGCGGTCGCCGATCGCGGCCAGCCGGACCGCGACTAAGACCGACAAGGTGGCGGGCGCCGCGCAGGCGGCCTGGACGCAGCAGCGCCCGTCCTCGATCTCCGCCCGCTGTCAGAGCACGCAGCGGGGGCTGACCGGCACGTTGTCGGTCGGCGCCGGCGGCGGATCCCGCTTGCAGTAGGTCACCCTCCGCACCCTGGTGTCGACGACGCCGAGAAACGGGTACGTGACGCTGTCGGCGACGACCTCGCAGCTGAACGCGACGCGCCCGCCGGGGCGCGACCCGCTGGCACGGCAGCTGGTTCGCTGCAGGGGACCGTCGATCGCGCCGGCCGAGATCTGCGATGCGATCCGGTGACGGATCGCGTGCTCGACCGCGACCGCCGGCTTCTCGCCGGCGGCGAGCTGTAGCGAATGGGGCGCCTGATCCTCCGCGACAAGGATCTCGGCCTCGCGGTTGGCGCGCACCTCGGAGGCCTCGTTCAGCGACGGGTTGGAGTTCGTGTTGTGGTTATTGACGTAGATCACGCCGGGGACCAGCAGCGCGAGCGTCACCGCGATCGTGAGCGCAAACCGCGCCCAGAGCGGCAGCGCCAGATACGCCCCTGGGGCGCGACGGCGCCGCGGCCGCTGCTGCGGTTGGGAGCTGTCGACCATCTGTCGAGCACAGGCTACGCCGACATCCCGGCGGGGCGACCCGGTCTCGAGACACGGTTTGTGCGTATGTACGCTCCGGAAACCAGCTGCCTCAATCCTGACCCTCTGCGAGGCTCGGCGTAGTCGATCTATGTGGACGACCGATACACAGACCGCGCTGGCGCCCCCGGTCGTCGGGGGCGTTCCCCGCAGGCGGTTGTCGCTGGCGGGCGACGAGCGGCTGGCGCACCTGGTGCGCCACGGCAACGAGGAGGCGTTCGCGGCGCTCTACGAGCGCTACCACCAGCGCCTGTATCGCTACTGCCGCTCGATGCTGCACAACGACGCAGATGCGCAGGACGCGCTCCAGTCGACATTCGCGGGGTCTACGCGGCCCTCGCCGACGGCAGGCGCGACGCGCCGATACGCCCGTGGCTGTACCGGATCGCCTACAACGAGTCGATCTCGATGCTGCGTCGCCGGCGCGCGGAGGCGCCGCTCGTAGAGGCATACGAGCTGCCGTCTGCATCGGCCGAGCAGCGGGCCTACGAACGAGCCCGGCTGGCGCTGCTGGTGGCGGATCTTGGCGAGCTTGCCGAACGTCAGCGCGGCGCGCTCGTGATGCGCGAACTGAGCGGTCTCTCGCACGAGGAGATCGCGGTCGCGCTCGGCGTTTCGGTTGGCGCCGCCAAGCAGACGATCTTCGAGGCGCGCCAATCGCTGGCGGAATTCGCTCAGGGGCGTGCGATGGCATGTGAAGAGGTGTGTCGAGCGGTCTCTGACGGCAACGGGCGGGTGCTGCGCGGGCGTAAGGTCCGCGCGCACCTCCGCGACTGCGCGGCGTGTGCGGCGTTCGCGGACGCGATCCCCGCGCGCTCCCGAGACCTGCGGGCGGTCGCGCAGCCGCTGTCGACGTTCGCCGCGGCGAGCTTGCTGCGGCGGGCGCTCGGGACCGGCCCCAGCCACGGTTCGAGCGGCGGTGCAGGCGTCGCTGCTGGCGCTGGTGCGGCTGGCAAGGCGGCCACTGTCGTGATCGCAGCGAAGACGGTCGCGAGCGTCGCTGTGGTGGCGACAGCGGCCGTCGGCGTGACGGGCGTCGTGCGGAGCATCGAGCATTCGCCGCCACGCGCTTCGACAGTGACTGGGGAGCCACACCGGGCCGCGCCCGCACCGGCGTCGCGTAACCACGCGGGTGTGACTGCGAAGCGCGTCACCGGGACGATCGCTGCGGCGCGCCGGACGGCGACCGCCACGCCCGGGTTCGGGCGACGCGCGCACGCCCATCAACGCTCGGCGGCCGGCGGTGCCACGATCAAGCCGGCTGACGGCGCGAAGTTCAGACCGGGCCGCGCCACCGGCAAGCCGGTCGGGCGGCACGCGCAGTCAGGCCCGGTCAAGCGCGGGACCGCCACGCACGCGCAGTCGATAGCCACCGGCTCGCGCGTGGCGGGCGCCAACGCCCCGCGCTCGGCGGGCGATCATGCCTCGAGCTCGTCGACGGGCAACGGTTCGCGCTCGGCGGGCGATAGTGGGGCGCGCTCGGTGACGGGCTACGGTTCGCGATCGGCGGGCGATCATGCCTCGCGCTCGTCGACGGGCAACCGTTCGCGCTCGTCGACGGGCAACCGTTCGCGCTCGGCCGCGGGCAACCCGACGCAGTCGGCCGCCGTCAGGCGCTCAGCCCACGGCTCCAATCATCGGGCTGGCGCCGGCTCCGCGGACGCCAGAGCAGGGCTCCGCAGCGGCCGGCAAATAGATCCTGACGTTTGACCCCCGGCCGCGTACATGCGGTTGAGGCGCCGGTCGTCGGCCGCTCGGAGGCTTAGCCCCGCGGGGCTGCGGCAGGGTGTGACAGCGGGCCGGTAGCCCCAGCCGGCCCGCTGTCGAGCCGCCCCTCGAAGCCCCATCGGCCCGCTGCTCGGAGCTCTACGCCGCCGGCGCTCGCCGGAAACGGAGCGGCCGGGTGCGCAGGCTCGCGATCCATGCGGCCGCGATCAGTGCGGCGCCGATCGCGAGCGCGATCAGCGCGACGTAGTCGGTCGTGCTCGGGACCGCACGCGTCTCGATCGGGCCGACCGACAGTGGGTGTCCAGCGGCCGCCGAGAGCCGTTCAACGGCCGCGATCGTGCCCGCACCGAGCCCACCCGTCGGCCTCTCGGAGACAGCAGCGCGTTGGGCGGGGACCGCCGCTCCGGGACCGTAGAGGCCGAACCCGTCGGGCATCACGACCAGCAGCGTGCCCTTGTAGAGGAGCGACAACTCCTCACCCAGAAAGCCGGCATAGGCCTGGGGCTGTCGCCACAGAGGGGTGACCGAGCCGAGGTCCGCGGGGCTGGCGATCACCGCCACCCGCAGCGGGTAGCCCGACTTCGCGGCGGCTTGCAGGAGCGCG
>JBKQJQ010000208.1:0-5619 GCA_052147875.1 Solirubrobacteraceae bacterium
AGCAGGATCGACTACTCCCGGCTGCGGGAGTACAAGTACGGGCTGTTCGCGGCGATGGTCGCGCTCAACCTGGTCGTGTACGCGATGCCACGCGTCCAGGGGGCCCGGCGTTGGATCCCGCTTCCGCTGTTGGAGTTTCAGTCGTCGGAGTTCGGCAAGATCCTCGTGATCGTCGCCCTGGCGGCGTTTGCGGTCGACCGCTCGCGGCGGTTGCACGAGTGGCGCACGACAGCCCGGATCATGTTGCTGGCGCTGTTCGCATCGCTACTGGTGATTCCGCAGCCGGACCTCGGCACCGGGATGGTCTACGTCGCGATCGGCTTCAGCATCCTGTTCTTCGCGGGGACCTCGTGGAAGCAGTTGACCGCGCTGGCAGCGCTGTTCATCGCGGCTCTGGTTGTCGCCCTGGTCGTTGGACCCGCGCTCGGCTTCCACGTGCTCAGCCACTATCAGGAGCAGCGCCTCGTCGGCTTCCTGCACCCGTCGAGTGACCCCGAGGGTGCGACCTACAACATCCACCAGTCGCTGATCGCGATCGGCTCGGGCCAGAAGACCGGGCGGGGCGTGCTGGCGACCCAGACCACGCAGGGATTTCTGTCGGCCGGCTCCACGGACTTCGTGTTCGCGGCGGTCGGCGAGATCTACGGATTCGTCGGCTGCGCCGTTGTGCTGTCGCTGTACGCGCTGCTGATCTGGCGCACGCTGCGAATCCTCACGATGTCCAAGAACCTGTACGGCACGCTGATCGCCGGTGGCATCCTCGCGATGCTCATGTTCCAGGTCTTCGTGAACGTCGGAATGACGATCGGGATCATGCCGATCACGGGAGTCCCGCTCCCGCTGCTGAGCTATGGCGGCTCGTCGGTGATCGTCACGTTCATCGCGATCGGGCTGTTGCAGTCGATCTACATCCAGGCACGGATGGCCTCGGCTGGCAAAGCCCGCGCGCTAATTTCGTAAGTAACGCCGCGCTCAACAATCGCGCGCGGCAACAGATTTTTCAAAAAGGACTGAATGACAATTGAAGAAGCAAGTACTGGTCAGCGTCGACCGTGGAGAGACGCGAGTCGCGATGCTGGAGTCGACGGGTACCGTAGGGCCGCGCAAGAGCGGCTCGAGTTCTACGCGCCGGCGCCGTAAGCCGTCCGCAGACGCGGGCTACACAGTCGCCGAGCTGTACCTCGAGCGCCGCGGCAACCGCTCGATCGTCGGCAACATCTACAAGGGCCGGGTGGACAACGTCCTCGCCGGGCTCGAGGCCGCGTTCGTCGACATCGGGCTGGAGAAGAACGGCTTTCTGCACGTCGACGAGATCGTGCTGCCCGGGGTCGAGGCCCCCCGCCGCGGACGCGGCTCGGGGCGCGATTCGCGTCAGATCACAGACATGCTCAAGCCCGGCCAGGAGGTCGTCGTCCAGGTCGTCAAAGACCCACTCAAGACCAAGGGCGCGCGCCTCTCGATGGATCTCACGATCGCCGGGCGCTACATGGTCTACGCGCCGTACGGTGAGGGCATCGGCGTCTCGCGCCGGCTCGACGAGAAGGAGCGCGAACGGCTCCGCAAGGAGGCGTCGAAACTCGACCTCAAGGGCGCCGGCGCGATCATCCGCACCGCCGCCCAGGGCGCGAACCGGGCCGGTCTCGAGCGCGAGCTCGTGTACCTGTTCAAGCTCGGCGAGGTGCTTCAGAAGCGAGTCGACGAGACGGCGGCGCCGGCGCTCGTGTTCCAGGAGGCAGACCTCTCGGTGCGAGTTGTGCGCGACATCTTCTCGGCCGACTTCGAGCGTGCGATCGTCGACGACCCAAAGCAGCACCACCGCCTGGTCTCGTTCTTCTCGAGGACCGCGCCCGAGCTCGTCGAGCACGTGGAGCTGTGGGAGGAGGACACGCCGCTGTTTGAGGCGTTCGGCGTCGAGCAGGTGCTCGACTCGACGCTCTCGCGCCGCGTCGATCTCCCGAGCGGCGGCTATCTGATGATCGACTACGCCGAGGCGCTGACCGTGATCGACATCAACTCGGGGTCGTTCATCGGGCGTGGCAAGGGGGCGCGGCTCGAGGACACGATCACCAAGACCAACCTCGAGGCCGCCGAGGAGGTCGTTCGCCAGCTGCGGCTGCGCGACATCGGCGGGATCATCGTGATCGACTTCATCGACATGACCCGCGCGCGCAACCGCGACGCGGTGCTCAAGACGCTGCGCAAGGCGCTGGACGAGGACCGGACGAAGACGTTTGTGGTCGAGATCTCGCCACTGGGGCTTGTCGAGATGACACGCCAGAACGTCACCGACGGCGTGCGCGAGATCATGACCCGGCCGTGCCCGACCTGTGACGGCGAGGGCGTCATCAAGTCCGAGGAGACGATCGCGATCGAGTTCGAGCGCCGGATCCGGGATCTGGCGAAGGAGAGCGACGCCGAGGCGATCTTGATCCAGATGAACCCACGCGTCAGCGCCGAGTTCACCGCCAATGACGCGCGGGTCCTGCACCAGATCGAATCTGAGACGGGCAAGACGTTCGTTTTCGAGGGCTCCGAGGGCCTGCCGCTGGAGCACTTCGACGTGTTGCTCGAAGGCGACCGTGAGCAGGTGCTCGAGCGGGCGCTGCCGTTCCGCGAGGGCGAGGAGGTGCACGTCGAGATCGTCGAGCCGCACATGTACAGCCCCGGCGACGCGGTCGCCAAGATCGACGGCTACATCATTTCGATCAAGGGTGGCACCCGGTACGTCGGCGAGAAGCACCTGGTGCGGATCGACGAGGTCGGCCGGACGGCCGCGGTCGCGTCGCTGGTCGACGTTCCTGGCGCGCGCGACGGCGGCGGACGGGATGCTGACGACGATGAACTAGAATCGAAGCCCCGGCGCCGTGGCCGCAGAGGCGGACGGCGCCGTTCGGGTGCCAAGGCCGGTTCGGTCTCGTCCCCATCGACTTCGGAATAACCCATGTACGCGATCATCAAGACAGGCGGAAAGCAGTACCGCGTCGAGCAGGGCCAGTGGCTGCTGGTCGAGCGGCTCGCCGCGGCCGACGGCGAGACCGTCGCGCTGCAGCCGCTGCTGTTCGTCGACGGGGCCAACGTGATCGACGGCGATGACCTGTCGAAGGTCAAGGTCGAGGCGAAGGTGCTGGGTCACGAGCGCGGGCCGAAGCTGCGGATTGTCAAGTTCAAGCCCAAGCGCGGCTACAAGCGCCGCACCGGGCACCGTCAGGAGCTGACCCGGCTGGAGGTGACGACGATCGGCCGCGCCGCATCGCGCTCGCGCAAGCGCGCCTCGTCGCGCAAGCCGGTCGCCGCCGAGCAGGCTGGAGCGTCAGATGGCTCATAAGAAGGGACTCGGCTCCAGCCGCAACGGCCGTGACTCGAATGCCAAACGCCTCGGCGTCAAGGTGTTCGCCGGCCAGACCGTGACCGGCGGCGAGATCATCGTCCGCCAGCGCGGGACCCGCTTCAGGCCTGGTGATGGCGTCGGGATCGGCAGGGACGACACGATCTACGCCCGCGCAGCGGGCACCGTGGAATTCACGCGCGGCCGTCGTGGGCGGGTTATCTCCGTGGTCTCCGACGGGCCGCAGGGTGCGGTCGCGACGGTCGAGGCGCCTGCGCCCGCCAAGGCGAAGCCGCGGCCAAAGGCAGACGCCGCCGCCAAGGAGGCCCAAGCCCCGGCCGGCGAGCCCGAAGCCGCGGCCGACGAGCCCGAAGCGGCGGCCGACGAGCCCGAAGCCGCCGCCGACGAGTAGTCGGCCAAGCGCCGGCTTAGTCTTCGCCTGACCGGTGCACTCGGGGCGGCGGCCGGGAACTGCTTCGTGCACTCCGCAGCAGCCCCTTGATGTCGGCAAGCAACGCGCCGGCGACGGTCCTCCCGGGGAGCCGGAGATCCGGCCCGCGCATAGCATGAACGAGCCTTTGAGATGCAAGACACCGCTCGGATTCACGTACAGGCCGGCGCCGGCGGCGACGGCTGCCTCAGCTTTCGCCGCGAGGCGCACGTGCCCAAAGGCGGCCCCGACGGCGGCGACGGGGGCCGCGGCGGCGACGTCGTCCTGATCTGCGACGACTCGCTGCGAGATCTCGAAACCTATCGCCGCAAGGCGCACTTCAAGGCGCGACGCGGCGGCCATGGTGAGGGAGCGTTACGCCACGGCGCCGATGGGGTGTCGCTCGAGCTGCGGGTGCCGCCGGGCACCGAGGCGGTGCTCGAGTCCGACGGCACGAGGCACGACTTCGTCCGCTCCGGCCAGCGTGCCGTCGTTGCCCGCGGCGGTTCCGGTGGGCGTGGGAACAAGCGCTTCGCCGGCCCGACCCATCAGGCGCCGCGATTCGCCGAGCGCGGCCTGCCGGGCGACGAGACATGGATCACGCTCCGGCTCAAGCTACTCGCCGACGTGGGTCTGATCGGACTGCCGAACGCGGGCAAATCGTCGCTGCTGGCGCGGCTCACGCGGGCACACCCAAAGGTCGCGGCCTACCCGTTCACGACGCTCGCACCGGTGCTCGGGACGCTTGATTCAGATCAGCGCCAGCTCGTGATCGCCGACATCCCGGGGCTGATCGAGGGAGCCAGCGACGGCGCCGGTCTCGGGCACGAATTCCTCGCCCACGTCGAACGGACGAGGCTCCTCGTCCACGTGCTCGACCTGGCTCCGCTCGATCGCTCTGACCCGGTGTCAAACCACGCGACGGTCGAACACGAGCTCGAGCGTCACGATCCGCGGCTGGCCGCGCTGCCACGGATCCTGGCGCTCTCGAAGTCCGATCTGGTCGACGCTGAGCGCGGCGCGGCCGCGGTCGCGGAGTGGTCGGACAGGCTGGGCCCCTCAGTCCCGGTGCTGCTGACGTCGTCGGTGACGGGCGCCGGGCTGCGAGATCTTTCCACTCAGCTGCTGCGACTGGTACCGGAGCGCCCGGACCCCAAGCCGCTGGTAGGCGGCGTCCAGCCCCCCACTGAGCTGGCCGAGCACCGCGTCTTCAGACCGGCCGAGGAGCGGACGTACACCGTCCAGCGCACGGGCGATGCGAGCTTTGCGGTCAGCGGCGCCGGGATTGAGCGGCTCGTCGCCCGCTACGACCTCGGCAACGATGAGGCGCTGGCGCACCTCGAGCGCCGGCTGCGGGGGATCGGCGTGCTGCGCGCGCTTGAGGCCGAGGGCTTTCAGCCCGGCGACGACGTCGAGATCGCCGGGGTTGCGTTCGAGCTGGATCCCGACGTCTGAGACTGCACCCGAGTTCGATCCCTTGCCATATGCGCCAGGGATCGAACAAACACTCCGGCCCGTGGCAGTGGCTACTGATTTCACCCAATCGGGATGATGCTCGCCCGGCGAGCCTGGCTACGATGCACGACTCACGTCCGAGGAGGGACCGGTATGCGCCGTCTGCTGCTCTTGCTGTTGACGCTCACCGCTGCGTGTGCTCTAGCGCCCTCGGCGCTGGGAGCGGTCCTCAGGGTTGGCTCTTACCGCGGGATCCCAGGCCAGTACAAATCGATTCAGGCCGCCGTCAACGCGGCCAAGCCGGGCGACTGGATCCTGATCGGCCCCGGGGACTACAAGACAACCGCGGGCTCGATCCACGCGCCCAAGGGCGAGCCGACGTTCCAGGCCGGCATCCTGATCACGACCC
>JBKQJQ010000209.1:0-3443 GCA_052147875.1 Solirubrobacteraceae bacterium
GGCGACGGCTGCGACCGTCGTCTACCACGCGATCGCGCTGTGGATCCCGGCGATGTGGGGCACCGGCGCGTTCCTGCTCCTGCGGCTCCAGCGCGATCGACCGATCAGCCTGCGACCGTCATTCGAGGAGCGGCGCAGGTTGCGCCGCGAGGAGCGCCGGCGGAGGGCCGAGCGGCACTAGGCGTTTGGGGCGTTTGTCGCCGAACGGCCGGTGCTGCGGCCGTGCTCACGCGAGCGCCGAGCCAGGGAATCCGCGGACGGGGTGAAGCTCGTCGACGAGGCACCCGAAGATCGGGACTTTCACCTATGGAGCATCGACCGCCGCATTGCGACGGTTTGTGCGCGGGCCAGACGCTGGACGTCAGCGCTGCCCGCATCGTCAGCGCCCTCCCTAGGCCAAAGGATCGAGGATCGAGCATGTTCTTCAAACGGAAGGCAAAAGAGCCCGAGCTCAAACCGTGTCCGCAGTGCGGCGAGCAGATTGCCGCCGTCGCGCTCGACTGCCCCTCGTGCGGGCTTGACCTGCGCGAGGCCTATCACCCCGCGCCGGAAGTACGCGCCTAACACTGACCGGCTAGCTCGGACCGGGCTCGACGATCGGCTCGCAAAGTGGTCGAGGATCCCGTCCGGGGCTGGTCTGACTGAGCCAGGATCGCGTCGGTCTCAGAGGGTCGCGTGGCAGGTCGCGGCGCCAACCCGGACAGTGACCCGGTCGCCTGCCGCGGAACGGCCCGCATCGAAGTACACGTCGGCGTAGCCCGAGCTGTCGGTGTACCAGCTCGCCGACGTGCCAGCTCCGGTCACCGTCGCCTTCGTGTCGGGCTGGTTGGAGGACACGTAGACGTCGTAGTCGTCGTACCCGCTGCTCCATTGGGCGCTGGCGCTGCACCTTGCTGCGGGGCCCGCCGGAGGCTTGGGTTTCGACGGCGTGTGCAGCCGCCGGTAGATCGCGACCCAGTTGGCGACGATCGCAGCCTGCGCGCGGGCGAGCGTCATCTGGTGGTCGCAGACCACGCGGTTGAGATAGTTCTCGACCGCGTCCTTCGGATTCGGCGACGCGCCGGGCTCGGGCCAAAGGTTCCGGGGATCGTTCGTCGCCCCGCCGAGCTCCAACGGCACGAAGTGGTCGTACTCGTAGTCCCAGATCGGGCTTCGGTCCCCGTAGGCTTCAAGGCTCCGCCGCTTCTCTGCCTCGGTGATGTATTCCGGCGGTCTGACCGTCTCAGTCCAGCCCGACCTGCAGATCGTCTGATTGATGTTCGCCTGCTTCACAGCAGGGTCTAGTGCACCTGGCGTGCAGCGAGGATCGGGTCGCGAATACAGCCCGGAACCGATCGCGTGGCAAGAACCCGGGGCGGGCTGATGTTGGACAACGGCGTTGCTTGCAGCCGAGTAGACGAGCGCCGCCGCGTGGGCGTCAGCGCGCGAAACATGCGCGCCGGCGCGCGACCCGAACACGGCGAGTAGGGAGATACCACCCGTGAGCACCACGGCAATCGCCATCGGGGCAGGCTTCACCACAGCAACATTGTCTTAGAGAGCTCGGCGTGAGCGGCTACAGCACCCCCTCCAGGCCCGACGACCTCCGCCGCGGTACCAGCTCCGGCCAGCAGTTCGTCAGGCAGCTTGCGCCGCATCTCATCCGACACCTGACCCAGGATCCCAGAAGATTTATGCGATGGGTGCAAGCATCCAGCGAGTTAGTACGCGCGCATCATCACGGACTGGGTGACGGGCGGCTACCGCAAGGCGACAAACCCAGCAAACTGATTGTGGCGTAGGGTGGCGGTCGCGGGGCGGCCGCCGGGGTGGTCCGCGAGCGGTACGGTCCACTGGTGTTTGGCCCATGATGGGTTAGGATCGGGCGCACCTTATGGTTGCCCGTCATCGCCGCCGGGGAGGGGTAACGGGGCTGCGTGGGCGTCGCACCGAATGCGCTGCGCTCGACGCCGGGCCCTCCACGACGCTCTGGCGAGCTCCGGCCGCGAACAGGCGCCAGCGTAGTCGCCGACCGCTGTACAGAGACAAGGGCCCTGACCAGGGCGTTTCACGGGCGCGACCAGGGCCGGCAAACCGCCACGGTAATGCCCGCAAACCGATCGAAAGAGGTCGAGATGAGCAGCAACGGCATGCGCAGTGACTATGACGTCATCGTTCTCGGTGCTGGCGCCCCGGGGGAACACTGCGCCGGCGCGCTGGCCGAGGGCGGCTTGCGCGTGGCCGTGGTCGAGCGCAATCTCGTCGGGGGCGAGTGCTCCTTTTGGGCCTGCATCCCGTCAAAGACGCTCCTGCGTCCCGGCGAGGCAGTCCATGGCGCGCGCGAGGCTGCCGCGACCGCTCAGGTCGACGTCCAAGCGGCGCTCGCGTGGCGTGACTTCATGGTCTCCGACTACTCCGACGCCGGGCAGGAGCGTTGGTTGGCGGCCAGGGGAATCGATCTCTTGCGCGGTACCGGCCGGCTCGCGGGGACCGGTGTGATCGAGATAGACGGGGTGCGCCATACGGCCGAGCACGTCGTCATTGCGACCGGCTCTGATCCGGTTGTGCCACCGATCCCGGGGCTGCGCGAGCTAGACGGCGTCTGGAGCACCCACGAAGCGACCGGGATGAAGGAGGTCCCGCAGAGGTTGCTCGTGCTTGGTGGCGGCCCCGCCGGCGTCGAGTTGGCGCAGGTCGTGCGTCGCTTCGGGGGGGAGGTGGTAGTCGTCGAGGGTGCTGAGCACGTGCTCGCCCGCGAGCCCGCGCCGCTGGGCGAAGCGCTCGGCGAGGCCCTCCGTCGCGACGGAATCGAGCTCGTGCTCGGTCTGCGTGCGGTCGCGGCGCGGCGCGATGGCGAGGAGTACGTCCTGGGGCTCGAAGACGGTCGCGAGCTGCGCGGCGATCGCCTGCTCGTGGCCACGGGACGGCGACCACGTGTCGCTGGGTTCGGTCTGGAGACGATCGGCGTCGAGGCTGACGGCAAGGGAATCCCGGTCGACGCCCACATGCGCGCGGGCGAGCGCCTATGGGCGATCGGCGACGCGGTTGGGATCTGGCCGCTGACGCACGTCGGCGAGTACCAGGGCGAGGTTGTCGCGTCGAACATCCTCGGTGAGTCGCGCGAGGTCCACTACGAGGCCGTGCCGCGCGTCACGTACACCGACCCTCAGGCAGCTTCGGTCGGCGCCGGCCAGGCACAGTTCAAGGGCACTGCGCTCCTAGCCGAGATTCCGAAGACGCCCACCTATTCGCATGCCTACGCCGAGTCCGGTGGATTCCTCACACTGCTCAGCGACGGCGAGCGTCTGACCGGTGCTTACGCGCTCGGGCCCGAAGCCGGCGAGTGGCTGCAGCAGGCGACGTTGGCGATCCGCGCCAGCGTTCCGCTCGAGGTGCTGCGCGACACCATCCAGCCCTTCCCCAGCTTCTCGGAGATCTACTCCGCCGCGCTGAAAGCACTCCGC
>JBKQJQ010000210.1:0-3141 GCA_052147875.1 Solirubrobacteraceae bacterium
CATGGCGCACCTGATGGGCTGGGATACCTGATGGCCAGGTTCTCGCTCGCGAGCGGCCTTTACAGGGCGGCTCGTATTTCGGCCAGCAGGCGCGCAGCGCGGACAGGCATGTGGCGCGCACCGTAGCCTGATAGCGCCCCCGCCTTCTCGCAAGGTTCGTCCAAGTCCCGGACGTTCCTGACGCGCCCGTGTCGGCGGGGGCCCCCCGTCCACCCCCGGCCGCCGGAATTTGATCCTGACTCTGCTGCTGCCGATGCGTTAAGTCCTCAGAAGCAGGCAACCTGGAGCCTGGGACTGCAGGCGCCCAGTATCGGTAAGGAGGCAGGATGCGACTCAATTTCAAGGCAGGCGCGCTCGTCGCGGCGGCCGGCGTGATCGCGATCGCCGCGCCGGCGGCGGCCCATCCCGGCCCGGGCAATCACCGCGGTCACGGCAATCACCCCGGTCAAGGCAACGACCCCGGTCACGGTGGCAGGACTCATCACTCCTCGAATTGGCAGAGGTGCATGCCTCGCAACATCGGCTACGTCGAGTCGGGAACGATCGACGCGAGCACTCCGTCGACGCTGGTGCAGGACTCTGACGGCACGTGGTCCGGGACGCTTGTCGTCGACGTCACGCGACCGAATCACTGGGCGAAGGCGGACAGCGGGACCACCGTCACGGAGACGTTCACGGACGCCAAGCTGCGGGTCCGGTTCGACGGTACGACGTCCGGCTTTACCGCCGGCGAGCGCGTCCGTCTGATCGGCAAGCTCGCGGTGGTCGCCAAGCGATGCACCGCAACGGGCTCCCCGGCTTCGCCGGTGTTCCGGATGATCGTCGTTCACCCTGCCCAGTCGTAACCGCTAACGGCGTACGCCGCCGACGATCGCGCGCGCAACGACGTCGGCGGCGACCGCCTCGACCGCGTCATATGGGGCCTCGACGGCTCCCGTCGCGAGGCAGAAGATCGTGTCGCCGTCGTACATCGTGTGCGACGGCCGGATCGCCCGCGCAAGCCCATCGTGCGCGACTGTCGCCACGCGGTTGGCCTGCTCTTTGGTCAGTGCCGCGTCGGTGACGACCGCGCCGATCGTCGTGTTCGTCCCGGGGACGAGTGCCGAGCGGCGGTCCCAGGCGCTGAATTCGGCCACCCATTGGTGGCGGTGGTCGTCCCAGATCCCGCCGACGCTGTTGACGACCATCACGGCCGTAACGGTCGCACGATCGGCTTGCGCGGTCGAGATCCCGAGTCCGCCGGGCGCGATCTGTGAGCCGTCGCCGCCCTTGGCGACGCTGGCACCGGTGCCGGCGCCGACCGCCCCGGTCGCGGGCTCGTCGCTCGCGGCTTCGCAGGCCAGGTAGCCCGCCTCGCGGCCGGGCCGCGCGCGCGGATCTCCGATCGGCAGGTCGAAGATCGCGGCCCCGGCGACGATCGGCACGCGAACCGACGCCAGCTCGTATCCGACGTCGTGCTCTTCGAGGTAGCGCATCACGCCGCCCACGGCCTCGAGACCGAACGCGCTGCCGCCGGTCAGCAGAATCGCGTGCACACGGTCGACCAGCGTCGCCGGCCTGAGCGTGTCCGTACCGAGCGTCGCCGGAGCGGCCCCGCGGACATCGACGCCGCCGACCGCGCCGCGGGGGGCGAGGATCACCGTGCATCCGGTCCGCCCGACGTCGTCGGTCCAATGTCCGACCCGGACATTCTCGGGAAGCTTTGGACTGGCGGCGATCGCCTGACGCTACCCGATCTGCCCCCGCGGACCCGGCTCCCATTACGCTGCGTACCCGATGACGCAGGTCCCGTCCAATCCGGCTCAGCTCGTCGGCCGGACGCCGGTGATCCAACTCAAGCGGATCGTCGACGGACACGAGGTCGAGCTGTTCGCGAAGCTTGAGGCGTTCAACCCCGGCGGCAGCGTCAAGGATCGGATCGGGGTTGCGATGATCGAGGCGGCCGAGCGCGAGGGGCGGATCGAGCCCGGCCGGACGACAATCGTCGAAGCGACCAGCGGCAACACCGGGATCGCACTCGCGTTCGTCTGCGCGGCGAAGGGCTACGACCTGGTCCTCACGCTGCCACAGGGCATGAGCCGCGAACGCGAGGGGCTGCTGCGGCTGTACGGGGCACGCGTGCAGGTGACCGAGTCGATGGGCGGGATGACCGAGGCTGTCGACGCCGCGCGCGCTCTCGCCGCCCGTGGCGATGTCTTCCTGCCCGACCAGTTCTCGAACCCCGCCAACCCCGAGATCCACCGCCGGACCACCGGCCCGGAGCTGCTAGAGGCGCTCGACGGCCGGATCGACGTGTTCGTCGCCGGGGTAGGAACCGGAGGCACCGTGACCGGGGTGGGGGAGGTGCTCAAGCAGCACAACCCGGACTGTCGCGTGGTCGCCGTCGAGCCCCGCGGCTCGGCGGTCCTGTCGGGCGGCCGGCCCGGCCCGCATAAGATCCAGGGGATCGGTGCCGGGTTCGTGCCCGAGGTGCTCAACCGCGCGCTGCTCGACGAGGTCATCGCGGTCGACGACGAGCAGGCGATCGAGACCGCGCGCACGCTGGCGCAGACAGAGGGCGTGCTCGCCGGGATCTCGTGCGGGGCGGCGGTCTGGGCCGCGCTTGAGATCGCCGCGCGCCCGGAGTCGCGCGGCGCGAGGATCGCGACGATCCTGCCCGACTCGGGGGAGCGTTACGTCTCGACCCCGTTCTTCGCTCCCTGAGCCCGACCGGCCCGCCGACCGCCCTCGCTACCTTTAATCGATGCTCGGCCCAACCCGGCGGGCGCTGGCGGAGACGCGGCGTGATGTAGAGGCGGCCAAGAGTCGCGATCCCGCGGCGCGCGGAGTGAGCTCGCTCGAGATCCTCGCGGCCTGGCCCGGCGTCCACGCGCTGCTGGCGCACCGTCTCGCGCACGCGCTCCACGCTGCTCGGGTGCCGCTGCTGCCGCGGACGATCGCCGCGGTCGCGCGCTCAGTCACCGGGATCGAGATCCACCCGGCGGCGCGGATCGGCGACGGGTTCTTCATCGACCACGGGATGGGTGTGGTGATTGGCGAGACCGCCGAGATCGGAGCCGACGTCACGCTCTACCAGGGCGTGACGCTCGGCGGCACCGGCTTTCAGACCGGCAAGCGCCACCCGACGGTGCAGGACAACGT
>JBKQJQ010000211.1:0-2762 GCA_052147875.1 Solirubrobacteraceae bacterium
CGATGATGTTCCAGCCGGGCCCAAGCCCGAGGATGCTGGAGTCAAAGCTCCAGTACACGTTGACGCCGCCGTTGACGGCCGCGCTCATGCTCACGTCGGGCGTGCCTCGCTGGCTGCCGACGATCGAGGCAACCCCGTTCTGATAAGACGGCCGCGAGAAGAACTCCGACACGCCACCGCCACTGGCGGCCGGCGAGCCGAACAGCGGGGTGTCATTCCAGGCGTTGTCCGGCGCGAGCCGGTTGCCGTTGGCATCGAGGTGCAGTTGCGTCCCGCCGACCGACGTCACAAGCGGATCGGATGACGGCCAACTGTTAACCCGGAACGGGTAGAAGTCGGTCCCGTCCGAGGTCTCGTCGGTCGGCCCGGCGTCGCCGGACCCGCCGAGCACGGTCACGTGGTGCCTGAATGCGTTGATATACGCGCTCCTCAGGTTAAAGAGCGACTGAGCGTTGGGGAATGTCTCCTCCGTCGCGCCGAAGCTCTGGCTGATGACGTCTCCGAGGTGATGATTGATCACGTAGTTCTCGGCCTCGACGATCTGCGGGAAACCGGTCGTTCCCTCGGTCTCCGCCACCGGCGTCTCGACGAGCAGGATGTTCGCTCCGGGCGCCATCGCGTGGGAGTACTCGACGTCGAGCGAGGTCTCGATTCCCCAGTTGGGCTGGTTGGGATCACTCGCGTCGAACGGCGGTATCGCTCCGGCTGGGGCGATGATGTGGAACGACGGCGGTGCCGGCAGCCCGTAGGTCGAATCAAACGTTGCCAGGTCGCTGCGGATCGTCGGTGATCCGTACGAGTCGACAATCACGATCGTCTTACCCGCGCCGGTGAGGCCGACGTTATACAGCGGGTTCATGTTGTAGGCCTGCTCGATCTGCGTTGGGCCGTAGCAAGCGATCCCGATCTGCATCTCGCACTGCTGCGTCGTCGGCGGCTGCGTGAAATGCGCGTGATACGCAATGTGGAATGGCGCCGCGGACGCCGAACCTGCACCTAAGGCGAGCACGCCACAGACAGCGAGCACCGCCGGGCAAACACTACGTCGCATAGGACCTCCCTCCTATCGACGGTATAAACGGAAGCGGGAGTCCTATCACTCGGCGGCCGAGCGTGCGCCGACTACGTGTTCCCGCGCGCCATCTTCCGCAGGTCCATCGCCTCGTTGTACGTCTCCTCGTCGACGCCCTTCTCGTAGGCGACCTCGCGCAGCATCCGACCCGAGCTCGCTGCCTCCTTGACGATCTCGGCGCCCTTGTCGTAGCCGATGTAGGGGTTCAGCGCCGTCGCTGCGGCGAGCGTCGACTCCGCCGAGCGCCTGCAGCCGGCCTCGTTGGCCTCGATCCCGCTGACGCACTTCTCGTTGAAGATCCGTGCGGTAGCCGCCAGCAGGCGCATCGACTCGAGCAGGTTACGAGCGATCAGCGGCACGCGAACGTTGAGCTCGAAGTTGCCCTCCAGCCCACCGATCGTGATCGCCGTGTCATTGCCGATCACCTGCGCTGAGACCTGGAGCACGACCTCGGGGATCACCGGGTTGACCTTGCCAGGCATGATCGAAGAGCCCTTCTGCAGTTCAGGCAGAAGCAGCTCGCCGATCCCCGCGCGCGGGCCAGACCCCATCAGTGCCAGATCGTTCGCGATCTTGGTCAGCGAGACCGCGAGCACCTTCAGCGAGCCCGACAGCTCGACGAGCGCGTCGCGGTTGCCCTGCGCCTCGAAGGGATCCTCCGGAGCCCGGATCTCGAGGCCCGTCGACTCGGTCAGCCGCGCTCGCACCCTGGCGGCGAACTCCGTGTGCGTGTTTAGCCCGTTGCCGGTCGCGGTGCCACCCAGGGGGATCTGCGCGACCTGCGGCAGCGCATTGCGGACCCGCCGCGCACCGAGACGAATCTGCGCCGCATAGCCGCCGAACTCCTGACCGAGGGTCACCGGAACGGCGTCCATCAGATGCGTACGGCCGGCCTTGACGATGTCCTTGAACTCGTCTGCCTTGCCCGCGAATGCCTGCTCGAGCGCATCGAGCGCGGGCAGCAGGTCGTTGGTGGCCTCGTCCAGCGCCGCGAGGTGGACCGCGGACGGAAAGACGTCGTTCGAGGACTGCCCCATGTTGACGTGGTCGTTGGGGTGGACGCCCTCGCCGGCCAGGTTGGCGATCACCTCGTTGGCGTTCATGTTGGTCGACGTGCCCGAGCCGGTCTGGAACACGTCGATCGGAAACTGGTCGTCGAATTCGCCCGCCGCGACGCGGTCGCCGGCCAACGCGATCCGCTCTGCGAGCGCCGCATCGAGCAGGTCGAGCTCGGCGTTGACGCGCGCAGCGGCGCCCTTGATCCGACCGAGCCAGCGGATCACCGGCACGGGAACGGTCTCGCCCGAGACCGGGAAGTTGTCTACTGCTTTGGTGGTCTCACCGCCCCAGAGCTGTTCGGTTTCCTGGACGCTCATTGGCAGTTCCTTTCACATCGCTTTCGTGGTTTGAAAGCTACTCGCTCGCCCGCGGGGCGCGGCTGCCGGCGGCCCCTCAGTGCTCAGCCGCAGAACGCGATCAGCTCGCGCGCAACCCCGACCGGGTCGTCGTAGGCGATCAGAAACCCGGTGCCGGAGAGCGTCCGTAGCTGGCCGTCCGGCAGTAGGTCGAGCGCCTCCTGCGCGGGCGCGACCGGGTGCGCCGGATCCTCGTCGGCCCACAGCAACAGCACCGGCAGCTTCATGCTCGGGTACGCGTCGAGCAACTGAAGCTGCGCGTCGACCGGCCAGCG
>JBKQJQ010000212.1:0-8974 GCA_052147875.1 Solirubrobacteraceae bacterium
CAACCGGGATGTCGCCTACTTCGCGCTGCGCGAACGCTTCTACGACTGGACGGCGATCCGCGACGCTCCGGTCGACCAGATCGAGGAGGCGATCCGGCCCGGCGGCATCTCGAAGGTCAAATCGGCGCGGATCAAGTCGATCCTGCAGGCGATCACGGACACCGCTCAGCCGGATGACTCGCGCGCCGCCCGATCAGGCAGCTGGACGACTCGAGCGCGGCCCCCGAAAGCGAGGCAGGATGCCGAGCGGGCCGCAAGCTCGAGTGGATGCCGAGCGGGCGGCAGGCGCGAGCAAGAGCTGGGGCTCGACTGGCTAGCAGAGCTGAGCGTGCCCGACGCGCGGGAGTACCTGTGCGCGTTACCGGGGGTAGGGCGCAAGACCGCGGCCTGCGTGCTGCTGTTCGCGCTCGGCATGCGCGACGTCCCGGTCGACACGCACGTCTCGCGGGTCGGCACGCGATTGGGCCTGTTTCGCGCCGGCGCGCCGTTCCTCGAGATGCACGACGAGATGCTCGAGATCACCCCTGCCGGCGAGGAGCTGGAGTTTCATCTCAACCTGCTGCGGCACGGACGGCGGACCTGCCACGCCCGCCGCCCGGAGTGCCGCGCGTGCGCGCTCGCACGGATGTGTCCGAGTGCCGGAACCTTCTCGTAACGAGCGACGCAAGCTGTTAGCTTCACGCTCGGCGACATAGGGGGGTCCCGTCATGTACCTCGTGAGGCTTCTAGCTCGGCCGCTCGGCCATCTCTCGTTTGTGATCGCGGTGCTGGCCCTGTCGGGCGCCGCGAAGCTGCTGGGCGAGAACAACCAGCTCGGCGTGATCTGCGCGCGGCTGTCGAAGACGATCTGGCGCTATCCGGACGTCACGCGCACGGGCGTCCGTCTGATCTGGATCGTATGGGCCGTGCTGCTGGCGGTTGCACTGAGTCCGATCGACCCGCTCGCTACCCAGTGGGATGGGGTCGCGCTCGTGGCGTTTGGGCTCGCGGCCGCTTGGCGGCGGCTGTTCGCTTCGCGGCGAGACTCGCGTTGAGGTTCTCGAGCGCCTGCTCGAGGCCGACCGCGGCTGGGTCGAGCTCGCGCATCGCGACCGCAAGGCGGTATTCGGCGAAGTACTCCGGCGCCACGCCACACGCCTGAGCGATCAGCTCCATCGCGCGCATCGACGGCTTGTCGTGGCCGTTGGCGAGCATGTTGATGTGGGCGTGGGTGACGCCTTTGCCATCCAGCTCGCGGGTCGCCGACGACAGGGAGCGATACGTCAAGCCGCGATCGCCCATCAGCTTGCGCAGCGCCTCTCCGAATCGCTTGTTGCTAGGCCGGGGCATGCCTCTCCTCTGCACCCTAGTTATTGGCGCGCGCCCTCGTCGCAGACTTGACACGCATCGTAACCTGCTTGGTAGGTTACCAACCTAACAGCTTCGGTGCCGACGCGCGTGAAGTGAGGGCACGGGGCGGTCACACCTCGGACCGGGAGATCGCAGATGGGCGCAACGAGCGTCGACGAGCGCAAGCTCGAGGCTTTCATGGGCAAGGCCGTCACTGACATGGGCGCGATCGTAAGCGCCCCGCTGATGGTCATCGGAGAGAAATTGGGGCTCTACAAGGCGATGGCCGGCGCTGGGCCGGTCTCGTCCGCGGAACTGGCCGAGCGGGCGGGCGTGGCTGAGCGTTCGTTGCGTGAATGGCTCGCCAACCAGGCGGCCGGCGGGTATGTCACCTACGACGCCGACAGCGACCGTTTCGAACTCCCTGCCGAGCAGGCGATGGCCCTGGCGGATGAGGACAGCCCGTTCTACCTGCTTGGGGTGTTCGAGTCGATCGCCTCGCTGTATGCCGACGAAGACAGGATCCGCGAGGCATTCCGCACCGGACAGGGCATGGGCTGGCACGAGCACGACGAGCGACTGTTCGTCGGTACCGAGCGGTTCTTCAAGCCGGGATACCGCGCACATCTGGTGAGCGAGTGGATCCCGGCGCTCGACGGCGTCACGGAGAAGCTCGAACGGGGCGCGACCGTGGCCGACGTCGGCTGTGGACACGGAGCCTCGACGGTGATCATGGCCGATGCATTCCCGAACTCGGAGTTCCATGGCTTCGATTACCACGGTGCCTCGATCGCTCGCGCCCGCGCAGCCGCCGAACAAGCGGGGGTCGCCGACCGGGCGACGTTCGCGGTCGCGAGCGCGAAGGACTATCCGGGCGAGGGCTACGACCTGGTCTGCGTCTTCGACTGCCTGCACGACATGGGCGACCCCGTTGGAGCCTCTGCGCACGTGCTCGAGACGCTCGATTCCGATGGCGCGTGGATGATCGTCGAGCCGTACGCCAACGACCGGCTCGAGGACAACCTGAACCCGGTCGGCCGCGTGTTCTACGGAGTCTCGACCGTCGTCTGCACGCCTGCGTCGCTGCACCAGGAGGTCGGGCTCGGCCTCGGGGCGCAGGCCGGCGAGGCACGGTTGCGCGAAGTGATCATGGAGGGCGGCTTCACTCGCGTCCGGCGCGCTACCGAGACGCCGTTCAACCTGGTGCTTGAAGCCCGGCCGTAGGCGCTGGCTTCAGCGACCGCCGCGCGGGGGGTGGCGCTCGGGCCGCCCGGCGGCGGCCCGCGCGGCGCGGCCTTGCGGTCGCGGCAACCGCCGCGGACGCGGCCCATGAAACGATCGTGACGGCAACACAGGTCGCCTCAAATCTGCTACGCTCCGACTAAGATTTTTCGACTCAAAGAGGAGCAGACATCAGATGGGAAAAACGATCGGAATCGACCTCGGGACGACCAACTCATGCATGGCCGTGCTCGAGGGTGGCGAGCCGACGGTGATCGAGAACGCCGAAGGTGGGCGCACGACTCCGTCGGTAGTTGCATTCACGAGCGGCGGTGAGCGGCTCGTCGGCACCGTGGCCAAGCGCCAGGCGGTGACCAACCCCCAGAACACGATCTTCTCGATCAAGCGCTTCATGGGCCGCAAGGAGGCCGAAGTGCGCGAGGAGGAGGCAATCGTCCCGTACAAGGTCGTATCAGGCCCGCGCGGCGACGCCGTTGTAGAGGCAGGCGGCAAGCAGTACCGGCCGCCCGAGATCAGCGCGATGATCCTTCAGAAGCTCAAGACCGACGCCGAGGCCTACCTCGGTGAGACGGTCGACAGCGCCGTGATCACTGTCCCGGCGTACTTCAACGACGATCAGCGCCAGGCGACCAAGGACGCCGGGCAGATCGCCGGGCTGGACGTCAAGCGGATCATCAATGAGCCTACGGCGGCCTCACTCGCCTATGGGCTCGACAAGGAGAACGACCAGACGATCCTGATCTTCGACCTCGGTGGCGGCACGTTCGACGTGTCGGTGCTCGAGATCGGCGATGGCGTGTTCGAGGTCAAGGCGACCGCGGGTGATAACCACCTCGGTGGCGACAACTTCGACAAGGCGCTGGTCGACTGGCTGGTGGCCGAGTTCAAGAAGGCCCAAGGCATCGACCTGAGCGCCGACCCGATGGCGCTGCAGCGGCTCTACGAGGCGGCCGAGAAGGCCAAGATCGAGCTCTCGACCACGCAGGAGACGCAGATCAACCTGCCGTTCATCACCGCTGATTCCAGCGGCCCGAAGCACCTCGACACACGGCTCACGCGCGCGAAGCTCAACGAGCTCACGTCAAGCCTGCTGGACAGGACCATTGCGCCGGTGCGCCAGGCGCTCGACGACGCCAAGGAGAAGGGTGCCTCGACGATCGACCACGTGGTGCTCGTCGGCGGTATGACCCGGATGCCCGCCGTCCAGGAGAAGGTCAAGGAGCTGACCGGCAAGGAGCCGCATCGGGGCGTCAACCCCGATGAGGTCGTTGCCGTCGGCGCCGCGATCCAGGCCGGCGTGCTGGCCGGCGACGTCAAGGACGTGCTGCTGCTGGACGTCACCCCGCTAACGCTCGGGATCGAGACCAAGGGCGGTGTGATGACGAAGCTGATCGAGCGCAACACCACAATTCCGACCCGCAAATCGGAGGTGTTCTCGACCGCCGAGGACAACCAGCCGTCGGTCGAGATTCACGTCCTCCAGGGCGAGCGCGAGATGGCGACCTACAACAAGTCGCTCGGCAAGTTCCAGCTGACCGGCATTCCGCCGGCGCCACGTGGAATCCCGCAGATCGAGGTCGCGTTCGACATCGACGCAAACGGGATCCTGAATGTGTCGGCCAAGGACCTCGGCACGCAGAAGGAGCAGAAGATCGAGATCCGGTCTGGCTCCGGTCTGTCGGATGATGAGATCAAGCGGATGGTCACCGACGCCGAGTCGCACGCCGAGGAGGACAAGCGCCAGCGCGAGCTCGCGGAGGCGCGCAACAACGCTGAGAACGCGGCCTACCAGGCCGAGCGCCAGCTCACCGAGCTCGGCGACACGGTCGACGCGTCCTCCAAGGAGGAGATCGAGGCGGCGATCAAGGAGGTCCGCGAGGTGCTGACCTCCGACAACACCGACGAGATCAACGCCAAGACCAGCGCGCTGCAGTCCGCGTTCCACAAGGTCTCAGAGGCCATGTACCAGCGGGCGCAGGAGCAGGCGGGCGCGTCTGACGACGGCGCCGGCGCTGACGGTGCTGGCGGAGCGAACGGCGCATCGGCCGAAGAGGACGTGGTCGACGCGGAAGTCGTTGACGAGGGCCAGTAATGAATACGGATCGACGGATTCATGCCCCGGAGTCACGGGTGGGCTCTGGGGATCCGTCCTCGCCGGTCGCGGCTCAAAAACACCGAGCAGCTCCCGGCGAGGACGTGACCCCGGAGCTGATTGACGAGGAGTCGCCCGCTCCTGGCCCCCCTGAGGGGGACGAGCCAGAGCCCGAAGCCATAGATGTCGACGCTCTGGTCGCGAAGGCCTCGAAGGCCGACGAGTACCTCGACCTCGCGCAGCGCACCCGGGCGGAGTTCGAGAACTACCGCAGGCGGTCCGTCAAGGAGGCTGCGGCTGCGCAGGAGCGCGGCGCGGCCAAGCTCGCGCTCGAGCTGCTGCCGGCGATTGACAACCTCGACCGGGCGCTGGCGCACGCCGCCGGCGACGAGAACGGCGATGCGACGTTCGTGGCCGGGATCAAGCACGTCCAGTCCGACGTGTTGGCGGCGCTCAAGCGGGCCGGGATCGAGCCCTACTCGCCCGAGGGCGAGCGGTTTGATCCGCAGTTCCACGAGGCGGTCGCGCAGCAGCCGTTCGAGGGCGCCGAGCCCGGGACGGTGGTCGAGGTATACCAGCGCGGCTATCGGCAGGGCGAGAGCATCCTGCGCCCCGCGCGGGTTATCGTCGCTGGGTAGAGGGGTGAGCGCTGATGGCTGAGAGGCCCGACTACTACAAGGAGCTGGGGGTCGGCAAGAACGCCTCCGACGAGGAGATCAAGAAGGCCTACCGCAAACTCGCGCGCAAATACCACCCGGACCGCAACCAGGGCGACAAGCACGCCGAGGAGCGCTTCAAGCGGATCTCGCAGGCGCACGACGTTCTGTCTGATCCCGATAAGCGCAAGGCGTATGACCGCGGCACGGGCCCATTCGGCAACTTCACAGGTGGCTTTGACCCGAGTTCGTTCAGCGGTGGGTTCGGCGACATCATCTCGGACCTGTTCGGTCGCGGGGGCGGCGGCCGCACCCAGGGAGGTGTGCGCGGCGGCCAGCCACGTCAGGCGCGGGGCCGCGATCTCGAGACCGAGGTGTCGCTGAGCTTCGACCAGGCCGTCACCGGCTCCCAGGTGCCGCTTGCGGTGCCGACCTCGCAGCCGTGTCCGACCTGTCATGGCTCAGGCGCGAAGCCCGGGACCGTGCCGAAGGTCTGCCCGGTCTGCGAGGGGCGGGGAATCGAGTCAGAGTCGCAGGGGATCTTCTCGATCTCCCAGCCGTGCTCGAACTGCCATGGGTCCGGCACCGTGATCGACGATCCGTGCCCGACGTGCAACGGCACCGGTGCGCAGCGCTCGGTCAAGCGGCTGCGGGTCAACATTCCGGCAGGTGTGCGCGACGGCAGCCGGATCAGGCTGGCGGGCAAGGGCGAGCCCGGGCTGCGCGGCGCCCAGCCGGGTGACCTGTACGTGATCACGCGCGTGTCGGAGTCGCCGGTCTTCAAGCGCAATGGCGACAACCTCGAGGTCGAGGTCCCGCTGACGATCCCCGAGGCGCTTCGTGGCGCGGTGATCGAGGTGCCGACGCTGAACGGCTCGAAGCGGTTGCGGGTTCCCGCCGGGACCAAGCACGGCACCGTCCAGCGCCTGCGCGGCGAGGGCCCGCAGCGCCTCAACGGCAAGGGTCGCGGCGACATCCACTACCGGTTCGTGATCGAGGTCCCCGCGACGCTGTCGCCGGAGCAGTCCGAGGCGGTCGACAAGCTTTCGCAGGTGATGAACGGCGATCCGCGCGCGCGGCTGTTCGCGACCACGGCCGCCGACGGCTCGACTGCTCCGAGCGCGAGCTGATGGCGGCCCGGCGCGTCCGCTCGGCCCGGATCGAGGTCTCCTCGGAGCGCGGTGTGTTCATGATCTCGGTCGCCGCCGAACTCGCCGAGATGCACCCGCAGACGCTGCGCATGTATGAGGCGCGTGGCCTGATCGAGCCCAAGCGCTCGCCGAAGGGGACCCGCCTCTACTCCCAGCGGGACGTCGATCGCCTGCGACGGATCCAGGAAATGACCGCCGAGCTGGGGATGAACCTGGCCGGCGTCGAGCGCGTGTTCGAGCTCGAGGAGCAACTCGAGGCGATGTCGCGCAAGGTTGCCTTGCTCGAGAAGCGTGCCCGGGAGCTGGCCGACGAGGTCGGGCGGCTGGAGGCGTTGCGGCGCGAGCTGCGGGCCGAGATTGTGCCCTATACCCGGGGCGGCGAGCTGGTCCGCCATGCCGACCTCAAGCGGGCCGAGCTGAAGTTCGACAGCAACGGCTAGCGCGGCGTCGAACCTCCCCGGTGTGCGACGATCAAGCAGGGCCGCGCAACTGGCGATGAGGGTTTCGAAGCACAGGTGACGTGCAACTTGGGTAAGACCGGCTGGGGATTTCTAACTGCTGCGCTGGCCACCTGCTTCCTACTCGCGCCGCCCGCGATCGCGAGCGGGCGCGTCACCGAGTTGGGCGCCGCGCCCTCGAGCCAGCAGCTGGCACTCGTTCTGCCGCTGAAGGCCGATGTCTCGGGCCTTGAGCGGTTCGCCAACGAGGTGACGACGATCGGTTCGCCGCTGTACGGCGCCTATCAGCCGATCGCGAGCCTGGAGCGGCGGTTCGGCGCCTCGGCCGGCGAGCGCGCCAAGGTCCTGCACTACCTGCAGCGGGTCGGCGCCACCCACGTGAAGATCGACCGGACGGGGCTGTTCGCCGACGCGACGATGCGCGTGTCGCTCGCGCAGCGCACCTTCGGGACCTCGATCGCGCGCTTCCAGAGCGCCCGCGCGACGCGGTATGTAGCGCCCGCGACCAGTGCCCGGATTCCAGCGGCGCTCGGTGGCGCGGTGACGGGCGTCGTGGGCCTCGACACCAAGCCGGTGTTCGGCGGCTCGGAGGCGGTCGCCGCCAACCGCGGCGAGTTTCCGCGCACGGCGGCAAGGTTCGGCACTGACAACTTCCCGTCCGGCTATCAGGAGCGGACCGGTACGGCGAGCGGCTGCCCGGCCGCGCTGGCGGATCGCGGCTTCACGCCGAACCAGTACCTGACCGCGTTCGACTACGCCCCGCTGCAGGCGGCCGGCGTGACCGGACAGGGCGAGCGCGTGGCGCTGATCGAGATCGACGGCTTTCGCTATTCCGACCTGCAGGCGTTCGCGAGCTGCTTCAGCCTGCCGGTGCCGGCGATCAACGGCTACGGGGTCGGGCTCAAGCACCCGCTCGCGCCCGGTGGCGAGACGACGCTCGATCTCGAGGTGCTCGATGCGGCCGCACCGGGGCTGAAGGAGATCGATGTCTACGAGTCGCAGGCGCGCGCTTCGGACGTGCTCGAGGCGCTGACGGCGCCGCTCCAGAACCCCGGCCATGTGCCCGAGGTGATCTCCGCCTCACTGGGGACCTGCGAGCTGGCGCTCTCCGTCTCGCTCGGCGAGAGCGGGCTGCGGTCGGCAGAAGGGGCGCTGGCATTGGCGGCCGCGAGCGGGATCTCGGTTCTGGCGGCGAGCGGTGACGATGGTTCGTCGGCGTGCGTCGGTCGCGACGGGCCGCTTGACGAGCTCGATGTCAGCTACCCGGCGTCGTCGCCGTATGTGACCGGCGTCGGCGGGACCAATGTGTCACTGACCGCGACCAATACGATCCAGGCGCAGACCGTCTGGAACGATGCCCCGCTCGACGTGACCGCCGGCGGTGGCGGGCTCAGCAGTCTGTTCAAGCGGCCGTCGTACCAGAACGGCTTTGTCATGGCAGGCCGGCGGGCGGTCCCCGATGTCTCGATGCTCGCCGACGTGCTGCCCGGCTACGACATCTATTGCACCGCGGCGGAGTGCACGTCGGCCGGCGGCGGCAGCCCCTGGATCGCGGTCGGCGGCACGAGCGCCGCCTCACCGCTGTTGGCCGGTGGCCTGGCGCTGATCGACGAGTTGCTGCGTCAGCACGGCCGCCAGGCCGTCGGTCTCGCCAACTCGTTGCTGTACCAGGCAGATCGCCGCTACCCCTCAAGCGGCGTGATCGACGACATCACGACCAACGACAACGACCTCGGCCCCTACATCCCGGACGGCAATCAGAAGCCGCTCGGGTGCTGCACGGCGGGCCCCGGCTACGACGATGCGTCGGGCCTGGGGACCGTCGATCTCGACAAGCTCGCGTTCGTGGCGACCTCGCTGCAGCCGCCGGTCGCCACCGTCGGGATCTCGCTGCCGCGCCAGCATCCGGTCTCAAGCCACCACCTGCTCGCCAGTCTGAGCTGTTCGCGGCGTTGCGACGTCGCCGCGAGCGGCACGGTGACGGTGGCCGGCGGGCGGCCGTTCGCGATCGCTTCGCACACCTATGTGTTCTCTGGCCGTGGGCGC
>JBKQJQ010000213.1:0-4525 GCA_052147875.1 Solirubrobacteraceae bacterium
TGGTCAAAACCCCACTCTGTCGTCCACTCGCGCTGCGCCGCCTCGATCGGATCCTGGCCGATCGCCGCCGCCTCGGCGTACGCGGCCGACGTCTGGCAGAAGATCGGCAGCGGCTCGCGCATCCCACGGTCGTGGAGGTCGATCAGCGTCTCGAGTTCGGCAGCGGCGGTCCGGGCGCGGGTTGGCTCGTCGTCGCCGAGCGCCGCGATCCACGCGACCCGGACGTCATCGCGTCCGCCGCCCCGCCCGACTGTCGCCGCCGCCAGCGGGCGCCCGGGATGGCTCGCGGTCACCGCAAGCAGCCGCACCCACGCCGCCAGCCGGTGCTTGGCAGCGACTCGGGAGTAGGTCGTGCTGAGCAACACGTCGCCGCTGATCCCGGTCATGGTGCCGTTCAGCAGCCGGCCGTCGCGCAGCTCCACGCGGACGTCCAGCGGGTCGCTCGCGGGGCCGAGCGGCGCCAGCGCCGCCGCTTGCGCCACGATCGCCGACGCGATCGGATACACCGCCTGGATCACCGGCAGGCCCAGCTCGTCCGGCGGCAGGCTGCCGCGTGCCTTCTCGGCGAGGATCGCCTGTCTGCCGTCAACCCCCGCCAGCAGCGCCTCCAGCAGCCGCTGACCGACGCCCCACTTCTGCAGGCCGTCGAGCTCGACCGGCAGCGCGTCCTCGATCTCGTCGATGCCCCCGCGCAGGCTGATCCCGAGCCGCTGGCGCAGAAACGCGCGAACCGGATGCTCGACGAACCGGACCAGGTCGTCGAGCTCGACCACCCGCTCGTCTCGTGGCGGCAGCGGTGCCGCGAGAAACGGAGCCGGCGGGTGCCGCTCACCGGTCAGCGCGATGGCCCCGTCGAGCGTGATCGGATCAAAGCTCCACGTGCGCCCGGGCATCAGTTCGCCGGCGGCGAAGTTGCGTGGATCGAACGGCTGCAGCGGGTGGCGGACCAGCACCTGCTCGCGCGCCGGGCCGCGATCGCAGCTGACGGTCGCATCGATCGTGTCGAGCAGCTCGCCGACGGGAACCGCCGGCGGCCGGACCGTGTTCGTGCGTTCGTCGTTGCCGGTGTAGGTGATGATCAGCCGCTCGGTCGCCGCCAGCAGCGCATCGAGCAGCAGCTGGCGGTCCTCGCTGCGCGGGTCGCGCTCGCCGATCTGAGGGTCGTCGAGCATCAGGTCGTCGCCGTCGCGTGGTGCCTTGCGGGGAAACGCGCCGTCGTCAAGCCCCAGCAGGCAGACGACGCGGTGCGGGACCGACCGCATCGGCAGCAGCGTGCAGACGGTCAGATGTCCGGTCCGGAAGTTCGCCCGCGTCGGGCGGCCCTGGAGGCGCTCGAGGATGTAAGCCCTGACCTCGGCCGGGGCTAGCTCGGCGCCACGGCCGTCGCCCGCCCCGGCGACGATCTCTTCGAGCACGCGCCGCAGCTCGGCGTGCTGCCATGCGTCTCGTGGACCGGTCGCGGTCAACGCGTCGGCCGCGTCCGCGATCGAGGCCACCCAGTCGGCCAGCGGCTTGCTGACGCTCAGCGCCTGCAGCGCGTCGCCGAGCCGCGCGACGAGCTCGGCGAAGCGCCCGGCGAGCTCAATCGAGCGGCTGTCGACGTCGTCAAGCGGCAGCACATCCTCGAACAGCCGCTGCCCGTCCTCGGTCATCGTGACGCCCAGCAGCAGCCGCCGGAGCCCCGCCTGCCAGGTCCCGCTCTCGACGCGGCCGAGCTTGTAGCGCTCCCGCTGCGCCGCGTCGAGGCCCCAGCGGATCCCGGCCTGCGAGATCCAGTCCTGGAGCCTGGTCAGGTCGTCATCATCGAATCCGAATCGTCGTCGCACCGGTGCACGGTCGGCGAGGTCCAGTACCTGGGAGGCGGTCAGCCGCTGCTCGGCGAGCTCGAGCAGCTCCGAGACGACGCCGAGCACCGGGTTGGTCTGCCGCAGTGAGCGATCGGCGAGCCTGACCCGCAGGTCGACCGGCCGGGGGCCGTCGAAGGCTGCCTCGGTGTCGTCGGTCTCGGCTGCCTCGCCGGCGCCGAAGGTCGCCTGGATCAGTGGTGCGAACGTCTCGATGTCGGGACACATCACGATCACGTCGCGGGGCTCGAGGCTCGAGTCATCGGCCAGCGCGTGCAGGACCGCGTCGCGGATCACCTCAACCTGGCGCGCGCGGCCGTGGCAGGAGTGGACCTCGATCGAGCGGTCGTCTGGGGCGAGCAGCGGACGGCCGTCGGGTTTACCGGGCAGCGGGGCACCCGGCGGCTGGCGGTCGGCGGTGACGTCGTCCTGGATCCGCCGCAGCAGCGTCGCCGGCCGCTGCCGCGACGCGCCGCCGCGCTCGTCCACGGAGCTGACCTCTGGCCCGATCACCAGCTGCAGCTCGCGCGAGTCCAGGCCCCAGGATTCGAGCAGGCGGTTGGCGGGCAGCGTCGCGGTCGGGTCAGCGGCGCGGCGGATCGGGGTCCCGCTGGTGGGCAGTGCTGCGGCGACCTTGTCCCACAGCGCCGCGGACGGATGCAGGAGAAACAGATGCACATCCCGCTGCCCGGCCAGCGCCCGCAGCACCTGCAGATGCCCGGTCGGCAGTCGCGTCAGGCCGAACAGCGCAAACCTGTCAGGCAGCTCGACGATCGCGCCGTCGCACGCCAGCCGCTCGCACGCCTGGAGCCGACGTTCGGCCGGCCCCGGGATCCCGATCCTCGACCGCAGCCGACGCCACAGCTCGGCCTGCCACACTGCCCCGTCGCCCAGCGGGGCACCGATCGCGTCGACGTCGCGTCCGGCGGCCCATGCCTCGAGCATCCCCGGCCGATGCAGCGCATATAGGTCATACAAACGTGCGATGTGGCGAACGACGCTCAACCGCCGCGCTCGCTTGACCGGGTCGGGCGCTTGAGCGCTGTGGCCCAGGTAGGCCGCCAGGGTCGCCAGCCAGGGCTCGTCTATGCACCGGCCGACGACCTCGAGCAGCGGCCAGGCGGCGCGCTCTGCCAGCCATGGATCGTGCTCCGGGTCAACGCCGGAGGCGGCGGCGACGGCGTCGGTCACAAGGCGGTGAGGGGAGGGGAACAGGACCCCAGCGCAGATCCCGTCGGACCGGCCCCGCGATGCGCCCAGCACCGCCGACATCCGCTGGGTGAGCCAGCGCTCCATGCCGCGGGTTGGAACCGCGACGACCTCGGCGGCGAACGGATCTGCAAGCGGCCGGGCGCACAGCGAAGCGAGGGCGTCTGCGAGTGCGTCGGCGCGGTGCGCGCGGTGAACGTGAAGCACGAGCGAGCGATTGTCCCAGCTTCGACGGTCGCGCCGCCCGTCTCGCAGCGGCCCGAGCTCGCCAGTACAACTCAACTTTTTTACGAGCCGGCCTTGAATACGTCCGCGGCACCAGTTACTCTCCAGGTCGCTAAGGAGTGTCACTTTGATGATTACCGCGATCGACATCCACGCGAAGTACCTCGTCGCCGACCATGCGGCTGCGTCTTGGACGTCGATGCCAATCTTTGGCGCAGCGAACGCCGGTGGCGACGATTCTGCCCTCGCAGTGGGGTATGCAAGCTAGACAGCGGCCTGCATATCCGGACGCGAGGGCGACCCACACGGGTCGCTTTTTTTGTGCCCGAACTTCGAATTTGAGGTGATGTCCGAGATGACGAGCCGCTGAGTTTCATACCCGCCGTATAGACGCACCAAGTCACCCGCCGGATTGACACCTGTGTAACAGGTGACGGCTGCCCGATGCACTTTTCGGACGCTCGGGTGACAACCGTTGACACACAACCCAACTCGAAGGGAGAGTCCACCATGCAGTTCGACCGTGACGAGTTCGCGCTCCTGAGCCGCGGAGGGCGCGTCCCTCGTACAAGCCGCGCCGGACCCACCTCTGGCTGCAGGCCCGTCCGCGACCGGGAGAGCCGGCTGCGCCGTCTCGCGGCCGGGGCGAGGCGACGGGTTAGCGACATGGGGAGGCTGCGCGCAGGGGTCCGGGCGACCTGGACCGTGTTCGGTGAGGGTCAGGACCGCTGAGGTCGCGACTGGAGGGCCGTCTTCGGGCGGCCCTCCAGGCCGGGGCCGGCGGGGCCGTCTTCGGGCGGCTCTCCAGGCCGGGCCGGCGGCTCTTCGGGCGGCCCTCCAGGCCGGGCCGGCGGCTCTTCGGCCGGACCCCGACACGGGGATCGGGTATCTATGTCCCATGCCCCCCTGGGACGACGACGAAGATTGGGTTGGCACCCCGCCCGAAGGCCGGCACTCTCGTGATCGCGCCAAGCCCGAGTACTGGCGACGCCTGTGGCCGGTCGCAGGAGTGGGGATGGCGCTCCTGCTGGTGATCGTCGTGATCGTGCTGGTCGTTCGCTGATCGCTCCGCCGGGTCGTGTTGGCCATCGCTGAGCGGGCCGTTCTATGCTCGGTAACTCGCCGAACGGCGCCAGCTGACGGGCCGATCGGCGATCATCTGTCGGGGGTACCTGCAGTATCCGCCTCGAAACACCGTCCCATGCCACGCGCTCCAGATCTCTCGGGCCATGCCCTGAACGACCGCT
>JBKQJQ010000214.1:0-2814 GCA_052147875.1 Solirubrobacteraceae bacterium
ACGCGCTGACGATCATCGACGCCGCCGATCCCAGGCTGTGTCGCGGCGGCTGGCTGATGGACCTGTTCATCGACCGCAGCCGCTGGCCAGAGCTGATCCGCACCGGCTATGAGCGCACAACCGCCGCCTTGCGGCGGCTGCGCCGGCAACCGAGCGTTCGATAAGCGGCTCTATCCCGGCTCGCCCGCGCCCAGCAGGCATTGATCGTGAAAAGCGAGCGACACTGCCGGACCCCGGGGTCCGGCTCGCCATTCTCAGCGCCACTGATCACGAACCGACGCTACGCCAGGCCGCCCCGACCGGCATCGTGGTGAGCCACCGGGGCGGTGCAGACAATTCCGCAGTCGCGCCCGCGGTGAGCGGAGAAGTACCGATGCGGACCGCTGACCAACGAGGCACGATCACGCGAGCGGCGAATCCGAACGGCCGCCCACATCCGCACTGAGTCGATCCCCGATTGAGGACAACACGCGTGAATGGTTTGGACCGGACGGTCGAACGGGCAGATGTCTTCAACACCAAGCTCGCGGAGGAACTGACAGCGCTGAGCATTCGCGCGATGCGGCGGCGGTCGACGTCGGATTCCAGCGGCTGATGTCCGGCCCGTTTGGCCGCATCCTGGTTGGTTACGTGCCGACCGAGCAGGGCGCAGACGCCGAGGGCCTCGGCGTGGATCTCGCGCTGGCATGCAGCGCCGATCTGCTGCTGGTGAGCGTCATCGCGGGGCTGCGGATCGAGCGCGTCGGGGAGCCGATCGGTCCGTCTCTGGTCCACAGGGGCGGGCGCGATCGGGCGGCCTCGGCGCTCAAGGAAGCCGTCGGCGAGCTGGCCGGAATGCGCGGCCTGGGCCACGTGGAGCGGCGTCTGGAGGTTTCGAGCTCGCCATCCCGGGGGCTTCACGAGACGGCAGCGGCGACGCAAGCTGACCTGGTCGTCGTGGGCTCCTCGCATCACGGACCGGTCGGCCGCGTGCTGCTCGGATCGGTCGGCGAGCGACTGCTGAGTGGGGCACCGTGTGCGGTTGCGATCGCACCTCGCGGCCACGCCGCCCGCGATTCACGCCCGATCCGCGTAATCGCGGTCGCGTTCGACGGCTCCCCGGAGGCCCAGCTCGCGCTTCGCACCGGGCACGAGCTCGCGAGACTGACCGAGGCTGTACTGCAGGTGCTCATGGTGATCGAGCCTCCGGCCGCCATCCCCGGGCAGTTCGTTCCGTTACCGGGGCTGGAGCCGGTGATCGTGATGGAGCGTGCAGAGGCACTCCAGCACCAAGAGCAGGCCGCGCACAACGCGCTCGACGGTGCGTTGGCAGAAATGGCAGACAGGGGAGCGAGCATCGAGCGCCGAATTCTGTTCGGGACCGACCCGGCGAGCGCCATCCTCGAGCTCGCTCGCGCAAACGTCGATCTGCTGCTACTCGGCTCCCGTGCCTACGGCCCCGTACGGCGGGTCCTGGTCGGCAGCGTGTCGAGCACCGTCGCTCGCCACGCGCCGTGCCCGGTACTCGTCACGCCCCGCCTCAGCGAGCGCGCAGGCTGATGCATGGGTCAGTCCGCCGTCGGTGCTTACTTGCGGATCACAACGTGGGTAATCGCGCCGGTGTGTCGAGCGCGGGCCGTCTAGACGAGGGCTCAGCTCGACATCGGTTTGCTCAACCCACGCCGAGTCAAGCTTGCGGCATCGGATCGTTCCCGCAGTCGTGAAGTGCAACAACTACCGAGCGGGCGAACTCCGCACGGCGTCTCACGGCCGAGCAGGCGTACGAGCTCCCGGACGGACGCGGACGGCGAGCACGATTCGTCGTGCGCAGTCATCTACCAGCGCCACGACGGCGACTACGGCCTGATTGAGGCCGCGTGAGATGGACGTCCGGCTCCTGTGGTGCCATCTGGGGAGATTGAGGGACGCCACCCTCGCGGGGCGCTTGTCCTGCTTTCGCCTCAGCGCGGGTACCCAGGACCCGTTGACCGACGTAGCCTGGCCCGATCGCATTGCACCAAGAGCGGGCGACTCGCTGGGGGCGACGTGATCGCTTTGACGGCCGAGGGGCAGCCACTGGGACCGGCCGGCCGGCTTGCTGTCTCCTCAATAGCAGGGGCGTCGGTGAGACTCATGTGGGGTCTCTGCCTGAGCATTGGCTGGCCGTGTGAGCGGTCAGCTTGTGCGTGTGATCGGTGGCAGCTCGTAGCTGCCGTCGAACGCGGCATCTTCATGCCAAGGATCGGCCTACGAGAGCAGGCCGCCCCGCTCCAGCGGTACGCGACCGGAACGTCATCACCCTCGGCAGGGTCACCGGTGATCCCGAACACCACCAACACAGCGCCAGGCTGCTCGCCGATGGCCGTCGCGGGTCTCCGTGTTGCGATGTCGTTCATCGTTATCTCCGCTCGGTTTCGACGCGTCCGCGTCCGAATGCGTCGATCCGGCCCCACCGTCCGGGAATGTCCAGGAGTTCGAGGTGACCAATCGTGGTGGGAATCGCCGGGTCGACCACGAGGTGCTCCCCGTGCGGCTCGAGACCCAGCATCGTTCGCAGGAGCAGCAGCGGAGCGCCGGTCGACCAGGCCTGAGGGCTGCAGGCCGTCGGGTATTGCACCGGATACATCGTGAGAGGCCGCTGATAGCCGCCGAACGCCTCCGGGAGGCGTCCGTCGAAGAACTGGGCCGCATCCAAGATGCCGGCCGCGATCACCGCCGCGTCCTCCTTGAAACCGTACCGCCGCAGACCCCAGGCGATGAACGAGTTGTCGAGCGGCCTCTCACGATGTATCCGGTGCACTACCCGACGGCCTGCAGCCCTCAGGCCTGGTCGAC
>JBKQJQ010000215.1:0-8747 GCA_052147875.1 Solirubrobacteraceae bacterium
CTTCGTTTCCGTGTCGAGGATCCACACCTTGCCCATACAGCGAGGATAGATCCGTCGGGTTCCAGAATTTCGGCCGTTGTTAGGCCCGAGCGTCGTGCGGGCCGGTCCGGAAGTGCGCCGCGCTCGCGCGCCGGGCGAGTCTCAGGAAGCGACCGTGATCGCTGCGTCGGTCCGGTCCGCGCCACGAGTGCCGTTGCCGCCGAGCGCAACGACGGCCTTCGCCGTCACGACGTGGTAGAGGATCAGCAGCTGGACGAGGGCGAGCGACTCGGAGCGACGGAGTTCTGTTCCAACCGAGAATTCGCCCAGACGTCGCGCTCGCAGATGGGTCGCGAAGTGCATCCGGGACCAGATCGCCTCTTCGATTGCGAGCGCGTGGGCCGGGTCGATCCGGCCTGGGATCCGGAGCAGGCGCTGGCCGTCTCGCTCCAGCAGCGTCAGCCCGTCCGGCTCGCCGTTCACCAGTGGCGCGAGATCCGGGTGCGGCAACGCGTCGCCGAGCGCCAGTTCCGCATCGAGGTGCTCCTGATCGTGATCGTCGCCGTCCGTCGGCGTGAACGCCACGAGCATGTCGGCGTGGCGGCGTTGCGGGCGGATGTATGCCTCGGAGTCCGGTTCACGGCGGTCCAGCTCCGCCAGCACCTCGTCCGTCGTGTACCCGCGACGCGAGCAATCGCGCTGGACCTTCCAGCGGCGCCGCAACTCCTCGGGCGGGTTCAGGAACACGCGCACGTCGTAGGTCGGGACCATGCTCTCGAGGTAGTAGCCAAGCAATCCCTCGATGATCGTGAAGCTCGCGGGCCTGACGTACACCGGCGGTCCGAAGGTCCCGTCTTGGTGGCGGTAGACCGGCTTCAGGATCGGCTCGCCACGCCGCAGGTGCTGCAGGTGCTGAGCGACGATGTCGAGGTAGTTGCAGTCGGGGTGAAGCGGCGAGATGCCGCGCTCAGCCCGCTGCTTGCGGTCGAACCGGTGGTAGTCGTCGGTGCAGATGTGGGAGACGCGGTCCTCGCCGAGCGTGCGCACGATCCCACGCGTGAGCGTTGTCTTGCCGGCCGCGGAGTCGCCGACGACCCCGAGGATGATCGGGCGGGGCATCGCTCACCCCGATGCGGTTTCGGCGAACACGCTGCTGGCGAGGATGTCTGACGCCTCGATTGTCTGCAGCTGATCGATCGTCGGCGGGGTGCCGTCGAGCACGGCCTCGTAGATCCGGTTTGCCTGCCTGAGCCGTGCCCGCTCGATCGCGTTGCGGACGCTGCGGGCGTGCGCGAAGCGCGGGCGCACCATACGTCGCTCGAGGTAGCACCTGAACGCGTCCTGCGCGCCGTCGGACAGCGCGTAGGACTCTGCGGTGAGCATCAGGTTCCCGATCGCCAACAGCTCCTCGAGCGCGTAATCAGGGAAGTCGATGTGGTGTGCGACTCGCGACGACATGCCCGGATTCAGCCGGAAGAACTCGTCCATCCGGTCCTTGTAGCCGGCCAGAATCACGACCAGCTTGTCGCGCTCGTTCTCCATCACCTGGAGCAGGATCTCGATCGCCTCGACGCCGTAGTCGCGCTCGTTCTCGGGCCGGTACAGGTAGTAGGCCTCATCGATGAACAGCAAGCCACCGTAGGCGCGTTTAAGAACGTCCTTGGTCTTCGGCGCCGTATGACCGACGTACTGGCCGACGAGATCGTCACGCGTGACGGCGACCACCCGGTTGCTGGCTATGTAGCCAAGGCGGTACAGGATGTCGGCCATTCGCATCGCGACGGTCGTCTTTCCCGTCCCGGGGTTGCCGGTGAAGGACATGTGGAGTGTCGGACGGCCGGCGGTCAGCCCGACCCGGCGGCGGAGCCGGTCGACGACCAGCAGCGCGGAGATCTCGCGGATCCGCGCTTTGACCGGCGCCAGCGCGACGAGCTCGCGATCCAGCTGATCGAGCACCGGCTCGATCTCGATCTCGCGTGTGATCTCGGCCAGCTCGTCGAGCGTGGCCGCGGCGGGCGCGGCGACCTCAAGGCCCGTCATGCGCTCGCGCATTCGAGTAACGCTGACCGGCCGGCTGGTCGGCTGCGTACGGATGAAGGCTGTAACGGATCACGCGATCGTGAGCGTCAGCGCGCTCGAGTCTGAAGCCGGGCTCAGCGGCGGGCCGGTGGACGACGAAGCTGATCGCCGTGGTCTGGCGCCCGAGCGACGAGTCGTAAGCGTTCAGCTTGACGTAGTGGTTGGGATGCGCCTCGCGGCAGGCCCGCAGGTCGCGCAAGATCAGGTCGACGTCGGTCACCTCGAGATCGAACACCGGGAGGCCCCACATGTCCCAATACGGGTTGCGCGGATGCGGGTCGTCGGTGTACTCGATCGACACCGCCCAGCCGTGCTCGAGGCAGTGGCGGATCTGGGCGGCGATCTGTCCGTCGGTCATATCTGGCAGGAACGAAAACGTGCCCTGGGTTAGTCGCATGGTGATGACTCCGGTCAGGCGATTGTGGGCGTGACGACGTAGTCGGGCGTGTCCGTCGACTCGAAGTTGAACGAAACGTCCCGCCACACCTGGAGCGCGGCGTCGAGCTCGGGACAGCCCTTCGCCGCCTTCTGGAGGATGTCGGGACCCTCCTGGTAGTACTCGCGTCCCTCGTTGCGAGCCTGGATCATCGCCTCAACGGCGACGCGGTTGGCAGTCGCACCAGCGGCGATCCCCATCGGATGGCCGATCGTCCCGCCGCCGAACTGCAGCACCACGTCCTCCCCCAGGTAGTGCAGCAGCTGGTGCATCTGGCCGGCATGAATACCGCCGGAGGCGACCGGCATCACGCCCGGGAGCGATGCCCAGTCCTGATCGAAATAGATGCCGTGCTCGGGATTCTCGGCTACGTGGTCGAGACGGAGGGTGTCGTAATAGCCCTTGGTCATCGCGGGGTCGCCCTCGAGCTTTCCGACCACGGTGCCGGCGTGGATGTGGTCGACGCCAAGCAACCTGCACCACTTGGCGATCACCCTGAACGAGACGCCGTGCGTCTTCTGGCGCGTGTAGGTCCCGTGCCCGGCGCGATGGAGGTGCAGGATCACGCCGTTGCGCCGGGCCCACTTCGACATCGACTGCATCGCGGTATAGCCGACGGTCAGGTCCATCATCACGATCACGCTGCCGAGTTCCTTGGCGAATTCCGCGCGCTCGTACATCTCCTCCATGGTCGCGGCGGTCACGTTCATGTAGTGGCCCTTGACCTCGCCGGTCGAGGCCGAAGCCCGGTTCACGCCCTCGATCGAGTACAGGTAACGATCGCGCCAGCGCATGAACGGCTGGCTGTTGATGTTCTCGTCGTCCTTGGTGAAGTCCAGCCCGCCACGGAGCGCCTCGTACACGACCCGGCCGTAGTTCTTCGCTGACAGGCCCAACTTGGGTTTGACGGTCGCGCCGAGCAGCGGCCTGCCGTACTTGTCCAGGTACTCCCGTTCCATGACGATCCCGTGCGGCGGTCCCTGGAACGTCTTGACGTAGTGGGGCGGGATCCGCATGTCCTCGAGGCGCAACGCGCGCAGCGCCTTGAACCCGAACACGTTGCCGATGATCGAGCTCGTCAGGTTGGCGATCGACCCCTCCTCGAACAGGTCAAGGTCGTAGGCGATACGTGCGAGGTACTCGCCCTCGCGCCCAGGTATCGGCGTGACCTCGTAGGCCTTCGCCTGGTAGTGCTCGTGGTCGGTCAGACGGTCGGTCCAGACGACCGTCCAGGTCGCCGTCGAGGACTCGCCGGCGACGGCCGCCGCGGCCTCGATCGGATCGACGCCCGGCTGTGGCGTGATCCGGAACGCGGTCAGGATGTCCGTGTCCTTGGGCTCGTAGTCGCTGTCGTAGTAGCCCATCTCGGCATACGGGGTCACCCCTGCGGCCCATCGGTCCTTCGGGGCTGGCTGTCCGTTCTCGTTCATCTCATCTCACGGTCTTTCGAACTCGACGTAGCCAAAGGTGACATCGAAACGCATAAGCGTCAAAGAATTATTTGGCGCTAACTCATTGCCAAACGTCTATATTGAGCCATAATCTCCGGCCTGATCGCCGACGGCATTTATCTGTTGATCGCGGCCCGTCGCCTCGTTATCGTCGTCGCCGTGCGGGGCTCCGTTGCACTCCCAGGGCGAGACCCGATCGGCGCCGACGTGGGCGGGGTTTGATGGCGAGGCCGATCATGCTCGGGATCGTCGGCGACTCGGCCGCCGGCAAGACGACGTTGACGCGCGGGCTCGTGCGGATCCTCGGTGAGACGAACGTGACCCACGTGTCGGCTGACCACTATCACCGCTACGACCGCCGCCAACGCGTCGAGCGCGGGCTCACGCCCCTCAACCCCGACTGCAACTACCTCGACATCCTCGAACAGCACCTGCGGCATCTTCGCGCCGGCGAGCCGATCGTCAAACCCGTCTACCGCCATCAGGACGGAACATTTGGTGCCGCCGAGTACGTTCAGCCCGCACGCTTCACGGTCGTCGAGGGTCTGCTTGGCTTCCACACCAAGGCGATGCGCGATGCCTACGACGTACGCGTGTTCCTCGACCCGCCGAGGGACCTGCGGCGTGCCTGGAAGGTGCAGCGCGACTGCTCGCGTCGTGGCTATACGACCGACGAGGTGCTCGAGGAGATCGATCGGCGCGAGGCGGATGCCGATAGCTTCATCCGCCCGCAGCGCCACCACGCCGACATCGTCGTCTCGTTCAGGCCCGGCGACGTCGGCGACCATGAGCACCTCGACGCCCTGGTGAGACTGCGCGCCGGGCTCGTTCATCCCGATCTGTCGGCGGTGTCGGATGCGGACGGAATCCGCATCTCGCGGCGAGGGTCCGAGACGTCGATCGAGGTGCCCGGAACGATTGTGCCGGAGCAGAGCGCGGCGATCGAAGAGGCGGTCTGGAGCCAGATGCACTTCGCCAGCCACCTGCGGACCGAGCGCCTCGGCGAGTTCACCGTCGGCACGGCTCTGCACCGCTCCGAGTCGCTGGCGATCACCCAACTGCTGGTGCTGTTTCAACTCGTCACTGCGAGCGCCGCGATCTCCCTCGGCGCGGACGAGACGCGGTTTGACCGGCTGCGCGCGGCCGGACCGCGAGCCATCCGGAGTCCATAGACGACCGCCCCGGACGGGGGGCTCAGTCCGAGGCTGACGTAGAGCGAGCGAATTCGACGAACGCATCGACGACCGGCCGCCGCGGACCGACGCTCGAGACGAGCACGAACCAGGGCCTTGCCGGCGGCCCGTCCGTCAGCCTGATCTCGGCGACCTGGCCGGAGGCGAGCTCCGCCGACACAGCCGCCCGGGACAGCAGAGAGATCCCGAGACCCGAGCTCGCGGCCTGCTTGATCGCACCGTTTGAGCCCAGCGTCAGCGTTCGGGGCGCGATCCCCCGGTCGAGCAGGAACTGCTCGTTCAGCGCCCGGGTGCCGGAGCCAGGCTCGCGCAGCAGCCACGCACGATCGGACAGCTCCGAGGCGGACACCGGTGAGCGGGACACGACCGCGTCGTCCGCTGACGTGATGCAGACGATCTCGTTGTCGGCGATCGGCTCGGCGCGCAGCCGCTCATCGGCCGGCGGCTTGCCCGTGATCGCGACGTCGGCCGTGTGGCTCAGAACCCGCTCGAGGATGTACTGGCGGTTTCCGACGTCGAGCGTCAGCTCAAGATCCGAATGGCGGGCGGCGAATACATGGATCATCGGCGGCACGAACGACTCCGCTGCCGTCGTCACCGCCGCGATCTGCAGCCGCCAGCTCGCGATCGCCGCCGCCTCGCGCGCGGCGTCGCGGCCGCTGTGCAGAAGTCCGATCACATCGGCCGCGTATGGCGTGAACGCCTGCGCTGCCTCAGTCGCACGAATGCCCCGACCGGAGCGCTCGAACAGCTCGCAGCCGACCTCCCGGCTGAGAGCGGCCAGCGCGGACGAGACCGAAGGCTGCGTCACCACCAGCTCGTCTGCCGCCGCGGTCACCGAGCCGCCGCGGATCACGGCAAGGAACGCGGTCAGCTGCGTCACCGTTATAGCCATTGCTCTTGGATTAACGCCGAAGTAATAGCTAAACGTCTACTTGACCCGATGTTCAGATCAACCGGCGTGCGGTGCTAAGCGCGGTCCAATCCGAGACGGTCGCGAACGTAGTCCTGAAAGTGACCGATCAGCGTCTCCGCTCCACCCAGGACCCAGCCCCGCTCGATGATCCCGGCTGCGCTGCCGCGCTGCGCCGCCTCGACCAGCGCCGTGTCCTCGGCCCCGACCTGGTTGTCGAGCACGAACAGGTCATCGATCCAGCGCCTGTCGGCGCTGTCGGCGAACCAGTAGTCGAGATAGCCCGCGCACGTGACCGGGCTGGTGGGCCACAGCGGGCCGACCGACAGGTTCGGGTGGCCGGGAACGACGTTGAACTTCATGTTCGGAAACCAGAGGTGAAACTGCGCTGAGCCGACCTCGCCGTGCGCATCGATCGGTCCTCGCCCGTCGAGCGAGCGCGCGTCGACCGGCGCGAACTGGCTCGTCCGCGATCCAGCAGCTTGCAGAACTAAACGCCGCTCGTCGATCAGCTCGACGAACGACGGGTGGTTGACCGCGCAGTGGTAGCACTCGAGGTAGTTCTCGATCGCGATCTTCCAGTTGGCCCGGATCTCGTAGCGCACGCGCCGTTCGAAGCGCAGCGAGTAGACGTCGAGCCCGTGCTCGGCGACGACCTCCGGAAGGTCACCGAGCGCGGCCGACAGCGGCTCGGCGTCCGGCTCCGGATTGGCGAACACGAACGGCCCCCAGGTGTCCACCGACACCGGAAGCAGCCCCATCCGGTCGGCATCGAAGCCGGGATCGTCACCGCCGCGCGGGGCGGCGCGCAGGCAGCCGTCGAGGCCGTACGTCCAGGCGTGGTAAGGACACTGGATCGTGCCTCGCTTCGCCGCGCCCGTCGCCACGATCGCGCCGCGGTGCCGGCAGACGTTGACGAACCCTCGCAGTGCTCCGTCGCCGTCGATCGTGACCACGATCGGCACTGGGCCGGTGTCCGACGCGAAGTAGCTCCCGGGGCCCTGCAGCTCGCCGAGGTGGCCGGCGTACTGCCACGAGCAGCGAAAGATCCGCTTCATCTCGGCGGCGAGGATCGCGGTATCCGAGTACCACGACCATGGGATCGTGGGGCGGCCGGCCGCCTGGGTGGATGCCGCGCCGACCGTCATCACGCGCCGTCCCGGAGAAACTGATGCGTGTAGCTGCGGGCGTGGATCCGGACGCCGTCGTGAAAGGCGTCGATCGTCGACGTGACCGTGAATCGCTCGGCGTCGCAGGTCATCGTGCTGCTCGTGCGGGTCAGCATCTGACCCCACCCCGGCCGCGCGAGCGACACCTCGACCTCGCAGGTCACGGTCGCCGACAGCGGCTCTCCTTCGACGATCCGGTACCTGGTGACGTTCTGCTCCCCCATCTCCGTGCTGCTGGCGAGGATACGGGTGCGCCAGCCCTGCCAGTCGAACTCGACCTCGATCTCCCCGCTTGCGAGGTCACGGCGGACGCGCCGCCCGCCGCCCCGCAGCATTGTCTTCTCACTGGCCAGCCGCGTACCCGTCTCGCGCTCCGCGAAGGGGCGAAGCCGCGCGTCGAGCTCGGTCGAGCGACGGCGCGGGAGCGACAGGACGCTCTGGGGCCCGCAGACGACTGTCAGGGTGGTCGGCTCGGGCGACGGCCAGGCCATCGGCCAGTAGGTGTTGGAGACCGCGAGCCGGATCCGGTGCCCTGCCGGGATCGCGTAGGCGGTCGACTGGAGCGGGACCCGGACGATCACGGGCTCGCCGGGCGGCATCGGGACGCTCCGGTCGTGGCCCTCGCGACGGCTCAGGTTGAGCAGCCCGCGCGCGATCAGGGTCGAGCTTCCGTCGGCAGCTACGTCGCAGACCCGGACCGCGACCAACGCCCACGGCCGATCGACGCTCAGCTCGAGTTGGGCCTCGCCGCTCCCGAGTAGCTCGACGCGCTCGGCGAGCGGCTCGCTGTCCCAGCACAGCGACGCTCCGTCGTCGGGACGCTGGTCGAGCGCGAAGTCCGCGGGACTTCCGTCACCACACCAGACGCCACCGTCGACACCCGTGGCCTGGAGACCGCACAGGCTTCGGGTCGCTTGATCACCGCTGCGCTCTGGTCGCAGCGACTCGGCTCCGAGCACATGTGTCCAGGCCTCGACCGCCGGCGACGGCCACTGCTCGTCGGCCACCCACCTCCCCGGCCGTTGTGCATAGGAGCCCGCCGGAGCGACCGGCTCCTGCATGTAGCTGATCAGGCGTGGCTCGTCGAAGAACCCGTTCTCGGCGCCGTCGAGGCTGGCGGCGAAGAACCGGACGCACTCCTGGAGAAAGCCGATCGCCGGTCCTGGCGCGCCGTCCTCGGGACTCGTGTGGCCCCACGGGCCGATCAATCCCCGGACCGGCGAACGAACGTGCTCCAGGACCCGGAACACCATGTCCCGGTAGCCGTCGCTCCAGCCGCCGACCGCGAACACCGGGCAGCGGATCGCGTCGTAGTCCTCGCAGGCTGAGCCCTGCTGCCAGTAGGCGTCGCGCCGCTGATGGTTCAGCCATGGCTCGATGAACGGCTTCGCCCCGTCAAGCCGCTCGAGCCACGCCTGCCGCCATCGGTCGCCGACCACGAGCGGGTCAGGCGGCTGGTTGAGATAGGCGAGCATCGAGGTCGCCCACTGGGACATGTCCATCGCCGAGACGCAGCCCCCGATGTAG
>JBKQJQ010000216.1:0-2794 GCA_052147875.1 Solirubrobacteraceae bacterium
GCATCGATACCGGAGCGCCCGAGCGCACCGATAGCAGCAGCGGTCGGCGGGAGCTCCCCAGCCGCAGACCGGCCCGTCGCTCCAGCGCCTCGACCGCGGCCCGCACCGTCTCGAACGCTTCCGTGTCCGCCCCGCCGGCACGGCGGTTGCGCCAGAACGTTGTCGTCAGAACGATGGCCTCGGGCACTCGCAAGCCGCCGCGCGCGATCCGCGCGAGCCCATGTGCCTTGTTCCCGATCGTGCTCGTCTCCGGGATCGGGACAGAAGCGTCGCCGATCAGGTATAGCTGCTCGTCAACGACGGGTGTCACGACGATGTTCTCCCGCGGCTGCTGAGCGTCGCGCCGCACGTCGTACTCAGGCCTGACGACGCGGGACAGTGTCTGGTCCCGAATCAGGTGCGCGCTGTGCATCAGCGCGTCGGCCGCCTCCTCAAACGCCCGCGTGAGCTCGAGCACGACGAACAGCCCCGTGCCGAACCCATCGGGCTCGGCGACAAGGGCTTCGTGAACGGCGCGCTGGACCCGGTCCGTGGCGTGCTCGAGTGTGACCACCTCGTGGGCGGCTTGCAGGAAGTCGCCGATCTCTTCACGCGGCCCGCCGCGCCGCAGTTCTGCGCTGAGCTGGACCGCGCGGAGGTACTCCCGCGAGGCCGCGAGGACCAGGCTCGCGATCCGTCGGACCTGCGACTGAACCCGCCCGGTCCGAGCCACCGGACCAAGCAGCGTCGCATAGAACGCGGCCTCCTCGCCGCAATCGGCGATGCCGTCGGCCGCCTCCACAAGCTGCAGAAGCGGGTTCAGCTCCGGGGCGCGACTGACCACGAGCCGGGCGTCCCCAAGAAGCTGGTCCGCCTCGTGCTCGGCGGCGCGCGCCCGGTCGGCGAGCGCGCGGCATTGGTCCGCAGCACCGATCAGCGCGTGCTCCAACCCGTCGCGGGCCGCCTCGGCGATCTCGACGCTGAGCTCCGCGTGGCGCAGGGCGATGTCGAGCATCTCCTGCCGGACCGAGCGGAGGTATCCGGTCAGCTCCGCTCGCACCTCGTCCTGGATCAGCGACAGCGTCTTTCCGCTGAGCATGCCCTCAGAGCAGATCCGGAGCACCGCCCGCAGGTAGGACTGAGCCGCCGCCGCCCCGAGCACGTCCTCGAGCGACTCACCGGGGCGCACGACCCGTCCGCCCCCAGCGAACTCCAGCGCCTCGTAGACGAGGCCATCGCCCCCGGCGCGGAGGAAGGCGATGTGGCCGTGCCCATTCTCGGCTGTCCACCGCAGGAGCTTGAGCGCCGCGCCCCGCCCGACGAGGCGGCGCAGCCGTTTGCGGGCGCGGTTCCAGTCGATGAGGAACACAAGACGCGATCCCAGGTGCTCCAGGAACCCCTCCACCTGCGAATCGTCGGCGGCCTCAAAGCGGCCGCTTGCCAGGTGGTACAGGCCGCCCTCGGCCACCGCGTCGCTCCGGGAGCGGGTGTCGTCCCATACGACCGGCCACCGACCGAGCAGATCCTGGAAGAACAGGAGCCGCGCCAGGTGGACGTCGGTGTACGTGATCGTCACCGCGCGGCCGCTAACCCGAATCACGACAACGTGCGCGTCGGTCTCGCCGAGATCGTTCTGGATCACGAGCGCTTCGCCCGCGCGGGTGGCGATCGTGCCAAGCCCTGGATGATCGAAGCGCAGGCGCTCGCTGGCGCCCACGCCCCGCATGAACGCGTGGATCAGAGGACGGTCCGCCGGCTCGACGCCGTGCACGCGGGCACCGTCGATTGACTCCGAAGCGATCCGTGCTTCGAGTGCGTTCAGCTCTCGATGCGCGTCCATCACCACCAGATGCAGGCTGTCGCCGCCGTCCGCTCGCCGACCGGATGTGAGCGCCGTGAGCTCACCCGCGGTGATCCGGTCCGCGCTCACGGTGAGCGCCGCCGCCAGCCTCTCCACCCGTCGCCGAAGGCCCGTCGCCCCCGGACTCTCGGCCTCTGCGAGCGGCTCCAACATCTCTCGCACGGCGGTGACGGCACGCTCCACCAGCGCCTCCGCGCCAGGGATCAGGTAGGAGCCGTCGGGGTCCCGCGTGCTATCGGCGACGACGTGATCGAGGCGCGGGTCGTCGACGCCGCTGGCGACGCGCTCCCTCCGCAGGCTGCTGGCGCCGGGAGTGCCATCCGCAGCGGCCCGCGCCGTCTGCAGAAGCGTCAGCAGGTACTTGACACGGTCGTTGGCGACCAGCGCGGCCGCCACCAGCCCGGGTATTAGCAGCTGCCGCTCTCCCAGCGTTTCGATCATCCGCTCCTTTGACATCGGGTCCGGGGCTCCTCTCAGCCGGAGACGAGGCGCCCCGTCGTCGTGACGGCAGTTCGGCTCACCCCGTTGAGAAGTGCGCGTTCGACCTCGGGCCTCATGACCCGCAGTCTTCCAGTGCTGCCGCCGCTGTCATCAGTGGAAACCCTCAACGGCCAGTGAGGGAGTTCCGACACCGACAGTCAATCGTCGCCGGCTTCCATCACTCACGACGCCGTCATCGGGTCCGCGGCGTTGGCACCGGGAAAAGCGCGCACGCTGCTCAGCGTGTTTCCCGGATGGCGATGAGCCCGCGCCCCGGCAGTCTCCGGGGTGAATGCCACCTCTAGGTCCTGCGCGCCACCGAAGGAGATTGACCATGCCCGAGTTCAAGTACATCCGCTTCTTCGAAGAGATCGGGATCGACGATGTTCCGGTCGTCGGCGGCAAGAACGCCTCCCTTGGTGAGATGTACCGATGCCTCTCCGACGACGGCGTGCTGGTGCCCAACGGCTTTGC
>JBKQJQ010000217.1:0-4338 GCA_052147875.1 Solirubrobacteraceae bacterium
CGGGCTAGCAACGCTGGGCGCCGGCGGCATCGCCGACGTGCTGTGGCGCAACCTGGCCGTCGCTGCCCTGCTCGGCCCCCTCGGCGTCTGCGTCGGCGCGCTGATACGCAACCAGATCGTCACCGTCGTCGGGCTCGTCATCATCGCCGCGGCGATTGAGCCCGCCGTCTTCTCGGCGGTCCCCAAAGTAGGTCGCCTCCTCCCGCTCGCCGGCGCTCCAGGCGGCGTCCTCGGGGGCACCCACGGGACGTTGTCGCCCGGGCCCGCGCTCGCGGTCATGGTCGCCTGGACACTCACCATCTTCGCGGCAGCCGCCTGGCGCCTGCGTAGCCGCGACCTCGTCTGACGCAAACATCCCGACAAACGACCAACCGACCACGCAGCGGCCACCACCATCCACTTGAACACAGGCTGGAGCTGCCGGCCGAGCAAGTCGGCACGCTGGCCGCGCCTCGCCGGCGCGAACGTCGCGACGCGCCGGCCTAACGCGGCTCTTCCACGACGGTTCCGACGCCCCATCGACACAGCCAACCGAGCCGATACGAGACGAGTGCCACGTCACAAACGAACGCTCCGAATGGCCACCGGGAGCAAAGAGCGATGAGCGGACCCGCTCTGACCGCAGCGCGAGCCTTCTCGCCGTGTTCGGGTTTTCCCTTCTATGCGCGGAAGCGCACCTGACGCGGACGATTGCTTCTTCGGGGTGCGTGTCGCGTTGGGATATGTTGTGCGCGATGGCGGCTGACCTTGTTATCTCCTACGACGGCACTTCGAATGACGACGATGCCCTCGCTTTGGGGAGGGTCTTGGCTCAGACCGGATCCTCGGTCGCGCTGGCTTATGTGCGCCACTCCACAGAGTTCGACCCCCGGCGCGAGCAGGTCGCCCAGCACGACGCCGAGCAGCGCTTAGAGCGCGGCGCCGCACAGATGGACGGTTCCGTCGCTCGTTACGTCGAGGTCGGAGCGGCCACCGCGGAGGTCCTGGGCGAGGTCGCACAGCGAATTGGTGCCTCGATCATCGTGTTCGGCTCGGATTACCGCACGCCGCTGGGCCGCGCGGAACCGGGAACATCTGCGCAGCGTCTGCTCGAGGGCAGCCGCGTCGCGGTTGCCGTTGCGGCGGCGGGGCTACGCGCCAAGACGGATTTTGCGATCAGGTCGATCGCGGTGCCGTTCGCCGGTCCGGTCAATGATGACGCACGGGCGACTGCAGCGGCGCTCGCTGCAAAGCTGGGGGCCGCGGTGGTCGACGCGAGCTCCGGATCGGTGGATTTGATCGTGGTCGGCTCACAGGCCGGCGCGCCGAAAGGTCATGTGGTCGTCGCCGGAGAGGTCCGCAACGAGCTCAATAGCGCTCGCAGCTCTGTGCTCGTGCTCCCCGCTGAAAGCCGCATCGAGTTCTGAGCGGCTGCCGAACAGAGTTGCGGGCGACCGACCACGACCGCGGATGTCCAGCGGCGGGGTGGATGGCATACGTCCTCCCTCGGACGATGATTGACGCGCCGATCGTCGCCCCTCTCACCTAAGGTCAGCCCTCGCTGGCCGGCCGCGTCAGCGCCGCACGCGCTTCTCGCGCATTTCGATCGTCTGGGCGGCCGAGCCCCGAGGACTGCCTTCGTGGTCCAGCAATCGCGCGACGCCGGTGCCCGCCGACCTCCTGCGTCGCCATTCCGATCGTGAGCTCTGGGACCAACTCGTGGCGAAGGCGGTCGCGCCGTCGGGCTGGCGGTGGCTGCTCACTGCGAGCAGCAGGCACCTCGCGGCCACGCGTCACATGATCGAAGGGCGAAGGAGCGACGTGCTGGTCCGACGCCTCGGCTATGCGGTCGCGAGCCGCGCGGCGGGTAGCGGGCGATGCAGTCGTCCGCGGAGCGCGTTTTACCCGGCCGACCAGACGTCTGCTTATCTGAACGGTTGGGTTGTGTCAAGTTCTCCGATCGGGTTTGGGGGTTGGGTTGCTCCGTGGGCGCCCGGGCTTATCTGGGTCCGCGGCCGCCGGGGCTGGCGGTCGGTGGCGTGATGGTTGATTGGTCGTCCCTCGGGTCGACTCCAGCCGCTCGGTCTTTGTCAGGGTCGCCACCAAGAGGTGGGTGCCACAGAAGCTGTTGGAGCTGGCTGGAAGCTTGAGGCCATCTTTTGATGGGGGGCGGTTGGAGCGGTAACCCGGGTTAGTCGCCGATCGGTTCGAGGGCGGCGGGTCCGAGCTGGTGCAGGAGGTGATAGCTGCGTCTGGCGATCTTGCGGGCGATCGTGAGTGACGCGCGGGTGTGGGTCAGCCCGCGGGCTTTGAGCGCGTGGTAGTCGTTGTAGTCGGGGCTTGCTGGCCGTGTTGCGGATTGCGCGGCTTCATATAGCGCCCAGCGCAGGGTGGGTGATCCTTGGCGGGTGAGTTTCCCGACGCGGCTGGTTCGGTCAGAACGGTGAACGCCGATGTCGATCCCGGCGAACCGGACCGCTTTGCGTGATGAGGACATACGCGTGACGTCGCCGAGCTCGGTCAAGGTGACCAGGGCGATCAGTTCCCCGACCCCGTACTGGGTCATCAACGCCTGGCAGCCGGCCTGGTGGCGGGCGATCCGGCGTAACCGGAGTTCCAGCTCATGGATCCGGGCGTCGAGCTTGTCGACCATGAACAGCGCGACGTCGATCCGTTCCAGGGCGTCGGCGGGCAGATCCAGGGCAGCGAGGAACTCGCGGCCGGTCGGGCCGGCGATCTCGCCGGGCGCGCCAGCGCTGGACCCGTGGTGATACAGGGTGGAGCGGATCCGCAGAAGCCACTGGGTGCGCTCATCGATCAGCGCCTTGCGCAGATGCAGACGCGAGCGCCACTGGCGGATGTGCTCCGGCGGGATCCACGCCTCCGGGAGCCTCCCCTCGGCTAGCAACTCTCTGAGCCACAGCGCGTCCTGACGGTCGGTCTTCGCACGCCGCTTGCGACCCCGGAGCGCGCGCGTCTCGACGGTCTCGGCCAGGTGCGCGACAGCGCCGGCGCGCTCGAGCGCCCGAGCGACAAACAGCCAGCCCGAGCACGCCTCGATCGCGACATGCACCTCACGACCAGGGAACCCCGCGACCCACTCCAACACAGCCGCAGGCGTCGACGCGATCCGCCCACGCGTCACCTCCCCCGTCAACGAGTCCACAGCATCGAAAGTGATCTGCCGCAGATGCACATCAAACCCGGCGACCACCGCGCCCGGAAACGGCTCCGGCATCACATGCGCCACCTCGCGGGCAGCGTTCCGAGCGACCGATGACATACCGTCGTTCACGGTCGGTACCTCCTCATCGAATTGGCCGGCCGCGCGGCCGTAATCCGCGCGCGCCTTCGACCAAAGCCGTTCGACGCGGAGGACCGACCACCTTCCATCAACCCAACCGCGACGCCCAGGCCAAGGGCCGTTCATCCCATCTTCGTCGCCGCCAGCGACGCCGAGCTCGCGCTTCGGCTCGAGTGCTGGATCGGCACGAAGAAAAAGCTGCACTGACGCAACGAGCGCCTCCCGGTGCTGTTTGCGCCCCAGACGCAGGTCGATGTCTAGTGTCTCGGCGCAAGAGCCGCGTAAATAGCGCCCAACTGCCCCAACCCGAGCGCGAAAGCCGGGTCCGTGCCCGTCAACTGCGCCAGCCGCCTGATTCGCGCTGCAGACTCCTCGCCCCAATTGTTATGAAGGGCGGCGTTCGCGACATCCAGTTCCCGAGGTCCGGAGATACCGACCGGGTCGATCACCGCGATCGCGCCGCGGTGCTCAAGGATGTTCGCCGGCTGGAGATCGCCGTGCAGTGCAACAACCGGTCGCCCCTCTCCCTGTTTGAGCAGCTGCTGTCCGAGCGTTTGCAAGGAGGGTACTTGCGAGACGGCCGCCTTGATGCTCGTACGCCAGTCTCCGAGTCCTCGCCAGCCGGCGCTCGTGGGCCGGTGAAGCGCGTCCAGGAGCAGCGCTAACCGCGCGGGCGCCAGCCGCGACGGTCGTCCCGGACGGGCGCGTTCCAGGAGCAACGCACCTGGTCGGTGAGCAAGTACGCGGATCGCCGGACGCCCGGCCCAGGCGAGCATCGCGTTCGTCTCGGCAGACAGGCGCTGCTCGTTGGCGCACAGCTTCAGTGCCGCCTCGAGGCCGCTCTCGGTATGACACCACGCCACGACTCCGCACGCGCCTGCGGCCATCCGCTCATCGTCGAGTGACAGGTGCCAGTCCTCGCACACCGCTCCGATCAGCTCGGGCAGTTGCGAGACCCAATCCTCGCTGGCCCACGCCGGGCGGCGCTCAACGATGGCTGACGCGCGAGACTTCAGGCCTCGCGGGCCGGCATGGCGCGCCATCAGACCGACCAG
>JBKQJQ010000218.1:0-3617 GCA_052147875.1 Solirubrobacteraceae bacterium
GCGGGGTGAGGGTCAAGCGCGACTGACAGCTAAGCTGGCGCGGGATGCGCGACGCTCTGATCTGCGAGCCGCTCCGGACGCCGGTTGGCCGTTTCGGCGGCGTGTTCAGGGAGGTCAGCGTGACGACGCTCGCGACGACCGTGATCGAGGAGCTGATCTCGCGCTCGAGCCTCCGGCGCGACGAGGTCGACGACGTGCTGCTGGGTCAGGGTTATCCGAACGGTGAGGCGCCCGCGCTCGGCCGCGTGGCGGCGCTCGATGCGGGGCTGCCGGTCGACGTGCCAGGCCTCCAGATCGACCGCCGCTGCGGCTCCGGGTTGCAGGCGGTGATCGAGGCGAGCATGCAGGTTCAGACCGGCGCCGCCGACCTCGTGCTCGCCGGCGGCGCCGAGAGCATGAGCCAGACCGAGCTCTACTCAACGTCGCTGCGCTGGGGAGCGCGCTCCGGTGGCGCGATGCTCGAGGACCGCCTGGTCCGCGGGCGGATCACCGCCGGCGGCGTCAACTACCCGGTGCCGGGCGGGATGATCGAGACGGCCGAGAACCTCCGCCGCGAGTACTCGATTCCGCGCGACGAGCAGGACGAGCTCGCCCTCCGCTCGCACCAGCGGGCGGTCGCCGCGCACGAGACGGGCGTATTCAGCGAGGAGATCGTGCCCGTGCAGGTGACCGACCGCAAGAGCGGCACCCGGATGATCGACCGCGATGAGCACCCGCGAGCCGACGCCTCGCTCGACGCACTCGCGGCGCTGCGGCCGGTGATGGGGCGCAAGGACCCAGACGCGACCGTCACAGCCGGCAACTCGAGCGGCCAGAACGACGGCGCCGCCGTCTGCATCGTGACCCACGAGCAGCGCGTGAGCGAGCTGGGTCTGAAGCCGCTGGCGCGGCTCGTCGGCTGGGCGGTCGCGGGAGTGCCACCGCGGACGATGGGAATCGGTCCGGTGCCAGCGACCGCCAAGGCCATGTCGCGGGCTGGCCTGACGCTGAAACAGATGGACCTGATCGAGCTCAACGAGGCGTTCGCCGCGCAGGCGCTCGCGGTCCTGCGAGAGTGGGAATTGCCCGACGGGCTCGAACGCGTCAACGTCAACGGCTCGGGGATCTCGCTCGGGCACCCGATCGGTGCGACCGGCGCACGGATCCTCGCGACGCTGCTGCGCGAGCTTCACCGCCGCGGCGGCCGTTACGGGCTCGAGACGATGTGCATCGGCGGCGGCCAGGGGCTGGCGGCGATCTTCGAGAACGTGTCGGCGTGACGTCCGAGCCCGCTTTGCGGGAAGTGGTCGACGCGCTCGCTCCGCTGGAGCGCCAGGCAGGCAGCGAGGGAGAGCGCGCCGCCGCCGAGTGGCTGGCGGCGAGGTTGCGCGACGCCGGCTGCGAGACCGCGGTGCAGGAGGAGCAGTTCCTCGATGGCTATGCCGCGTCGCTGTCGCGGCTGTCGAGTGCGAGCGCCGCGGCGGGCCTGGTAGCGGTAGCCGTTCCGCGCACGCGCTGGCTCGCCGGTGCCGCCGCCGCGGCCGTGGCCGGCGCGATCGCCGACGACGTCTCGAACGGCCCGCGACTGTTTCGTCACGCGGCCGGCGCGAGGCTGACGACCGCGAACGTCGTCGGCGCGTGTGGCGACGCCGGCGCTGCCCGGACGCTGGTCGTGTTCGCGCACCACGATGCCGGGCGCGGCGGCAAGGTGTTCGACGATTCGCTGCAGACCTGGCTCGGCGAGCGCTTCCCCGGCCTGCTGGAGCGGATCGACACGTCGCTGCCGCTCTGGTGGCTGGTGCTCAGTGCGCCGCTGCTGGTCGCGCTCGGAGCGGCGACCCGGCGACGCGGGCTGCTGGCAACCGGGATTGCCGGCTCGGCGGTCGCGACGGCCGCGTTCGAGGACATCGCCCGCAGCCAGATCGTCCCCGGGGCGAACGACAACCTCTCCGGGGTCGCGGTGCTGGTGGCGCTGGCCGAGCGCCTGCGCTCGCTGCAGGGGCTGCGGGTGCTGCTGGTGTCGTGCGGCGCCGAGGAGGTGCTCCAAGGCGGCATCCACGGCTTCGCGCGGCGCTGGTTCCCGGACCTCGATCGCGAGCAGACATGGTTCTTGAACCTCGAGACCGTCGGGTCGCCGGAGCTGGTCCTGCTCGAGGGCGAGGGTCCGATCGTGATGGAGGATTACTTCGACCGCAGCTACCGCGACCTCGTCGCGCGCGCGGCTCAGGCAGCGGGAGCGCCGATCCGGCGCGGGATGCGCTCGCGCGTCTCGACCGACGCCGTGGTCCCGAGCCGGGCCGGCTACCCGACGGCGACGCTGACCTCGATTGACCGGTACAAGGCGCTGTCCAACTACCACAAGATGAGCGACACGCCCGAGAACGTCGACTACCGCACCGTTCGCCAGGCGCTCCATATCACCGAGGCGGTCGCCCGGGAGCTCGCCTCCAATCCATGGATCGGTAAGGCTTAGCCCGGATGCCGCCATGGATCGAGCTCGAGCTACCGGCGTTTGACCACACGGATGCGTCGCTGCGCGGCGACCGCTACCGCGACGCGATGGCGGCGCTGCACGGATACGACGGCTGGCTGGCCTCGTGCCCGTTCGGCGTCATGGTGCTCGACCGCGAGTCATCGGAGTTCTTCCTGCGCACCAAGGATGCGGTCTTTCCCGGGCTGACGATCGCCGAGCTGTTCCAGATCAACGACGGGCCGCTGCACGAGGAGATCGTCCGCAACATCATCAACATTAACGGCACTGACCACCGGCGGCTGCGCAACCTCGTCAACCCGGCGCTCGCGCCGCGCGCGGTCGACCGCTACCGCCCGGCGATGCGGACATTCCTCGATGAGCTGCTGGCCGCGATCCCGTCCGACGGCCGGTGCGAGTTCATCTCGTCGTTCGCGAAGCCATACCCGTCGCTCGTGATTGCCGCGGTGATGGGCGCGCCGCTGAGCGACGGCCCGAAGCTGTACGAGTGGTCCAACTGGATCCAGCGCCAGTTCGACGCCAACAGCCTGATGTCCGAGCGCGAGCGGATCGAGCAGGCGGTGTCCGAGTTCTACGTCTGGGCCGACGCGCTGATCGCCGAGCGGCGCGACTCGCCCGGCGGAGACCTGATCACGGATCTGATCGCGGCGGGCGCCGCCGGCGAAGCCGGTGGACCCGAGGGCGAGCGGCTCAACGACGACGAGCTGCGCAATCTGATCCTGAACATCCTCGTCGGCGGCGTGGACACGAGCCAGAGCCAGCTCGCGCACGCTCTACGCCTGCTGGCGGCGCGGCCGGACCAGTGGTCGATCCTCCGCGGCGATCCTGCCGGCCTGGCGCTCAAGGCGGTCGACGAGGCGCTGCGCTATGAGCCGATCACGCCGTTCACCGCGAGGATCACGGTCGCCGACGTCGAGTACCGCGGCGTGACATTCCCCGCAAACACCGTCGTGCTGGTATCGGCCTGGCATGCCAACCGCGACGGCGTCCCGGTCGACGAGTTCGATATCACCGCCGACCGCGGCAGGCTGCGAACGCTGACGTTCGGGGCCGGGATCCACTACTGCGTCGGCGCCAACCTTGCACGGGCCGAGATGCAGGAGGGCCTGGCCGCGATCGCGGAGCGGGCGGTGTCCGTGACGCTGGA
>JBKQJQ010000219.1:0-7926 GCA_052147875.1 Solirubrobacteraceae bacterium
TCGTGCCGCTCGCGGCCGAGCACGCCGTCGGCATCGCCATCTTCTCCTACGACGGGCTCGTCACGATCGGCATCAACGCCGACGCGCGGTCGATGCACGATCTCGATGTCCTGGTCCGCGGCATCGAGCAGGGAATCGACGAGCTTCGCCCTCCGGTCAAACGTCCCGCGCGGCGGCGTCCGGCGGCGAACGCGAAGAACGAAACAGCGGGTAGCTGACGGTCACGGCCGCCGCCACCTGGTTGAGCGTGCTGTTAGCCTCGGCCGCAGCACGCAACCGCAAACTGCGAGCCGACCGTGCCAGGCTCCTGCCGGCGTTGCTGTTGCTGGCCTGGCGGCGCAGCCGAGCGAACGCCTCCTCGGCACTGATGCCGTGGCGCTCCGTCAAGATCTCATTTGCTGCCCGATCAGCGCACGACGGCTGAGCGCACCCCGAGCACGGCTGAACTCGCCGTAGTGCCGCGGCGCTATCTCGATCCCGCCGCGCATCTGGTCAGTTCCACCGTGCCTGAACGAAGCGAAGATTCCGCGCCTGGCGGCGTCTTAGCTAAAAGAACCGCGGGTCGTCACCGTCGAGATCGGCGATCAGCACACGCAGCCGGTAGAGCGCGTCCTCAGGTGCCGCGCGACGGCAACCCTCCGTTGATGCCCGATTACGCGCAAGCCGCCCGGCTGAGAACGCGATCAAGAACAAAGCAGGACTCACGGCTGGAGCTGCGCGAGCGACCGAAGGCGCCCATCAATGCCGAAAGACGCTCCAGCTTCCGATTTGGAAACTGAAGCGTCTAACTGTCGAAGTGGAGACGGCGGGTACGAAAGACGCGAAAACCTCCGAATTCGCCGTGGATTTGAATGACGGCCTGTGGCCGAGTTGTGGCCGATTGAGTCGTGCGACTCCGACTTGTTGTGGCCGTCTCCCGCGAGGGCAACGTGTGGACGACCTTTGCCGGCGAGGCCGCGGTCGGGTCGGGGCCTCGCGTGTCATTCCAGGCGTTCGCAGTCCGCCACGTTCCGTCAAACGCGGCCGCATCGGGCCCGTAGGAGCGGTCCCCCCGCTCGGCTCTCCCACGCCGGCCCGCTCGGTCGATCACGACCGTCTCCGCGAGCCCACGACCGCCGGTCGGCTTACTGGCGCGGAACGACCAAGGGCGGCGGCTCGTGAGCGTCGAACGTCCAAGGCAGCTATCGGTTTCGACGGCGGCGCCTCGGACGCTGCGGGGAGCGCTATGCCGCGTGGTGGCGCAGGCCAGGATCCTTGGTGACCTGGATCCGTCGCCCGAGGGGAGCGAACAGGCGTGCCAGCGTCGTCTCCCGCGGCTCGATCTCGCCACGCTCGATCCGGCTGATCTCAGCCTGCTGGACGCCAGACGCCAGCGAGAGCTCCTTCTGCGTCATGCCCTCGCTCTTGCGGGCCTCCATCAGCGCCGCAGCCATGCGGAAGCGCTCGTTGAAGGCGTTGAACTCAGCAACGGCCTCGGGCCCTTCGGCGCGCGCCTCCGTCTTGATGTCCTGGATGAGCTGATCAAAGTCGTTCATGGCTTCTTCTTTCGGTCGCCGACAGTATGTGCTTTAGCACATCTTCTGTCAAGGGACGCGCTTTCGGCCCTCGCTGCCGCGCATGCGGAGGCGGAACTCCATGATCTTCGGAGCCACGTGCGAGCCCCATTCGGTCGAGCAGACGTCGACGCCGTGCTGCTGCAGGATCTGCCGCATCGCCGTGCCCAGCGCGCGGCGTTTCGTCGGGGTCAGATCGTCCTTAATCCATCGCAGCACCGGCTTGTCTCCATGCTCGTCCTCGTAGAACTCGATCGTCCACCGTTGTGGGAGACCATCGGGGCCAGTGATGGGCTGATCGTCGAGGGGTTTCGTTTCAGCGCGGCGCCGGGACACGAAGCCAGGCTAGCCCAGGGGGCGGCCGAAATTAGCGCGCAACTAGCAGGGGCTATTCCGGCCAGGGCAGTGCCGGCGATCAGGAGCGCATCCCTCAGGCCCCAGGACACGCCCCAACCCCGCAGCGTCCGCTCCTCTCATAAGTTGCACTCACTACGGCGTCGCCGTCGCCACGCCCGGACCGCCGCACCGTCACCATCCCGAACCGGCTCTCGCGCTGACATCAGCACGCATCGCGTCTCACATACGCCGAAACCACACCCTCAACGACGAGTTCCTGCCGGGGCCTGTGCATTGTGCAAGCTCTAGCGAGAACGGTTCGAGGTGGAGACGGCGGGTACGACCGACGCTAAGAATCCTGTCTACGCCGCGCACTTGGTAACGGCGAGTAGCCGAGTTAGTTCGCCGCGCGCAGCATCGTGTGGCCGTGAGCCTCGTCGGGCTCGTGAATCACAGCTTCGCAGGAGCCGTCGGGGTCGCCAGCTCGACGGCAGGTGATGCCTCCGCGCGGGGGTGATTGACGATCGCGACGCCCACGATCACGACGATGATGCCGACGGTGGCGGCAGACCCGGGGAGCTGTCCTTGGACGGCGTCGACGAGAACGGCGACAACCGGGACGAGGAATGTCCAGGCGTAGACGCGGGTGGATGGCCAGCGAGCCAGCGCGGCGTTGAAACCTAAGTAGACGAGTACCTGGCCGCCGATGATCAGGTAGACCAGCTGCGCGATCAGAGTCGGATTGCTCCAGGCGGTGGTGCCGCCGTCGAGCAGAACGAGCGGGATGAGTGGGACGCCGCCGGCGAGGAACTGGGCGGCGGTGTGGCCAGCGACGTCGAGGTCCGGCTCGCGCTGGGTGAGCACGCGCATCCCCAACCCGCCGCCCGCCCATCCCAGCGCACCGAGCAGTGCGAGCACGAATCCGATCGCGAGCCTGCTGCCGTGCGCGATCTTGCCGGGGTCGGCGAGCACAACGAGCAGGACCCCGGCGAAGCCGATCACCAGCCCCATCGCGCGCAGCCGCGTGATCGGCTCGTGCAGCCAGAACCGGGCGAGCAGCGCGACAAAGAACGGCGAGGAATTGAGCAGCACCGATGCGACCGCGGCACCGGCTCGGTCAGTGCCGACGCTTATGCCGACCTGGGTCAGCGTCGTGTTCCCGAACCCGATCCCGAACGCCCACGCCCAGAGCCTGCGGGTGCGGGGCAATCGGCTGCGCAGCAGCGGAAGCATGAGGCTGAGGATCAGGCCGCCGACGAGCGCACGCAGCGTGGCGATCATGATCGGCGAGGTGTGCTTGAGCGCCGAATCGGTGATGGGATAGACGACGCCGGCCGCGATCATCGAGACCGCGAGGACCAGCGAGACCGGCAGTCGCTCGTGAAAGGCGCTGGAGCGCTTCTCCATCGCAACGCTCAGCCTATGCTCGTTCGAGCGCGAGCAGTAGTTGGAACCCCGGAGGGGAGCGACGCGGCAGGATCGCATGAGCACGTCTCGATGGCCGATCGCGTTGGCTCGGAAACGACAGCGGGGCTCGGTGGCGGTGGATGTTGTCGCGCAGCTTCGTTGAGTTGGTGAAAGCGCGTGGAACTCGGCTTGATGTTCGACTCGTAGACGGGTTGCGACGGCTTGACGGGCCGGTTTATGCAGCCGTGAACGGCAGCGGGTCAACCAGGCGTTGCCAGGTCTGGGCGCCGGTTTGGAGCGCGTCCCAGGGCGAGCCGAGAGGCGGGGTGTATGACAGGTCGAGGTCGGAAATGCCGTCGACCGTCATCCCGTTGAAGATGGCCGCAGCCGCGATGTCGATGCGTTTGGCGATCTCAGAACCTAGGCGGCCGACGAGTTGGAGGCCGAGGAGCAAGCCGGTCCCCCGGTCCCCCGTGTAGCGCATCGCGATCTTGTGGCTGCCGGGGTAGTAGGCCTTGTGGTCGTCGGCTTCGGAGGCGACCGTTGCCGGGTCGAATCCGGCGCCGGTGGCTTCGTGGTCGCGGAGGCCGGTGCGCGCGGCGACAAGTTCGAAGACTTTGACGACTTGCGTGCCGAGGCTGCCGGCGAACTCGCGGGTTCCACCGAGAGCGTTCTCGCCGGCGATTCGCCCTTGCTTGTGGGCGGTGGTGCCGAGGGGTAGGTAGGTGGTCCCGAGGAGCCGGTGGTAGGTGGTGACGCAGTCGCCGGCGGCGAGCACGTCGGGCAGGTTGGTGCGCATCTGGCGATCGACGGCGATGGCTCCCCGGACACCGAGTTCGGCGCCGGCTGCAGCCGCCAGCTCGGTGTCGGGACGCACCCCGACCGAGACGAGCACGACGTCCGCGGGGAGTCGAAGCGGCCGCTCGTCGGGGTCGGTCGCCTTGACCTCCAGCGGGTGGGGAGATCCCGGGAGTGTCTTTTCGATCGCGTCGACTCGCGTGTTGCACTGGACGTTGACGTCGTGGCGGTGAAGTTCGGCGCGGACGAGCGCGCCGAGCTCGGGATCGACGGTGGGAAGGACCTCGGGGAGCTGCTCGACCTGGGTGACGGCAAGCCCGCAGGTCGTGAGCGCCTCGGCGATCTCGAGCCCGACGTAGCCCGCGCCGACGATCACCGCCCGCCGGACCTCGCGGTTCTGGAGAGTGCGCATCAGCGCGAACGTGTCGCCCATCGTGTGCAGCAGATGCACCCCGGCGTCGGGGCCCAGCTGGTCGAGTCCGGCAATCGGCGGCCTGAGCGGCACCGCACCGGTGCCAATGATCAGCGCGTCATAGTCGATCGATTCCTCGCTGCCGTCGGAAGCGGCGACGTGGACGTGGTGGGCGTCGGGATCGATTCGGCGGGCGACGGTGTCGAGTCGCAGCGTCATGCCGGTGGCTTGGAGGTCGGCGGCGGTGCGGTGGGCGAGGTTGTGCCAGTCGCCGACCTCGCCGGACACGTAGTAGGGGATGCCGCAGATCGAGTAGTTCGGGTAGGCGTCGGCGAGTACCACGGTCATGTCGGCGGTCGGGTCGAGCTCGCGGGCGCGGAGCGCGGCCGTGATGCCCGCGTCGCTACCTCCGATCGCAACCAGTCGCACCAGCGTTCACCTGGCGGGCGCGGCGGCGGTCGCGCGACCGTCGCCGTGCGGCAGTACGACGTCGGCGGCCTCGGCCGGAGTGACGTGGGGGTAGCGCAGTCGGATCGCAGCGATCGCGACCGCGCCGCCGGCGAGCTGCGCGAGGATGAAGCCGGGCGCCGATGCCGGGGCGATCCCCGCGAAGGTGTTCGAGAACATGCGTCCGATCGTGATCGCGGGGTTCGCGAAGCTGGTCGAGCTGGTGAACCAGTAGGCGGCGCCGATGTACGCGCCGACCGCGGCCGGCGCGGACTCGCCCCGGCGGGTGCGAGCAAGCGAGAAGATCACCAACAGGAGCCCGAGCGTGGCGATCACCTCGGCGAACAGATGCGCGGGCGATGCGCGGTGCTTGGTCGAGATGCTGACCAGCGCCTGGGAGAACATCGCGTTAGCGACGATCGCTCCGAGGATGCACCGCCGATCTGGGCAGGCGCGTATGCCAGTGCGTCCCGACGGCTGAGCCCGCCGAAGCTGGCGTCGACGAGCGAGACGACCGGGTTGAAGTGACCGCCCGAGATCGGTCCAAACATCAGGATGATCGTGAACAGGCCCGCAGCCGTCGCGGCGGCGTTCTCGAGCAGCTGAAGACCGACCTCCCCGGGGGAGAGCTGTTGGGCGGCGATTCCGGATCCGATCACCACTGCGGCGAGGAACGCCGACCCGAGCAGCTCGGCGAACAGGCGACGGCCGAGCGGCGCGGTCATCGGTCAGCCATCGGCGTGTTCCAACACTTCGCACGTCTCGTGCGCGAGGCACTCGCGGGTGCGCTTGTGCGCGAGCGTGAACACGTGGGTGCGAATCGGGACGTGGTCGTAGTCGTCGAGGATGCGATCCGCGCAGCCGCGGATCACCTCCGGGGCCCGGGTACCGCCGAACTCCTGAATCAGCTGCGGCAGCAGCTTCGCGAGCCGCCACTGGTGCGAGGTCGCGTCTGACTCGATCTCCTCGATCCGGTTATCCACGAGTTCGCGGACGCGCTCCTGGATGACGTCCCGGATCTCCCGGACCTCGGTGAGCGGCTTGCCAGCCGGGTCGGGAATGTCCCAATCATCGACGCGGGTCGGGACGTAGGGGCACACGTCGCCACAGCCCATCGTGACCGCCCAGTCGGCGTGGAGCTGCATCTCGACGGTGAGCCGCTTCGGCTTGCGCCCGGCCAGGTCGATCCCGACCTCACGCATCACGTCAACAACTTCGGGCCATACCTGGCGCGCGGGCTCCGAGCCGGCGGATTCGGCCCGGCAATCGTGCGAGCAGTCGCGCTCGAAGAACGCCTGGGCCATTTGCGACCGTCCGGCGTTGTGTGTGCAGACGAACAGCACGTACTTCATTTCAGGAGACCTCCTGGCTACGCGGCCGCGACGAGCTTCTCGGCGTACTCGGCGGGAAGGCCGGCCGCGGCGACTTCACTGGCCACCGCCTCGGCGTCGTAGGGGACCCGCTCGATCGACGCGTGCACGTGGCCGGTCTGATCGAGCTCGAGGATCGCGAAGCCCGCCCGCGGGTCGCCGTCCTTGGGCTTGCCGACCGAGCCGCAGTTGACGAACAGGACGCCGCCGTAGGTGTGGATCCAGGGTTTGTGGGTGTGTCCGAATACGAGCACGTCGCACTCGGCGAGGCCGGCGAGCCGGTTGTAGAGGCTGGCCGGTTTGTCCTCGAACAGGTACTCGTTGACCTTCCGCGGCGAGCCGTGCACCAGCCGGATCCGCTCAGAGCCGAGCTCGAACCGCAGGTCGAACGGGAGCGTGCCCATGAAGTCCTTGGCGCTCCGGTCGGTTTGCGCCAGCGTCCACGCGACCGATCGCTGCCCCAGCTCGCGGTCGTGTTGGGTCACGTACGCGCACCCGCAGTCGTCGAGCTCGCGCGCGATCGCGTAGTCGTAGTTGCCGTAGATCGTCGGGATAGCACGGTCCTCGATCAGCCGGCACACCTGGTTCGGGTGAGGGCCGTAGCCGACCAGATCGCCGCCGCAGTAGATCGCGTCGACGCCGATCGCGTCGATCGCCTCCAGGCTGGCCTCGAGCGCCGGGAGGTTGCCATGGATATCTGTGATGACCGCGATGCGATTCAACTCTGGCCCCCTGTGGGTCGTTGCAGGTCGAGCAGATTCGCGGCGGGCACGAGCGTCTCGATCAGCTCCCAGACGTGGTGATACAGCTCGTAGCGAATTCTCCTGACGAGCTCGATCCCCTGGCCGGCGGGATCGTCGACTGGCCAGTCCTGGTAGCGCTTGCCGGGGTACACCGGGCACGCATCACCGCATCCGAGCGTCACGACGACGTCGGCGGCGCGGATCACCGCGTCGGTTAGCGGCTTCGGGAACTCATGGCTGACGTCAAGCCCGACCTCCGCCATCGCTGAGACGACGATCGGGTCGATCTGCTCGTCGGGATGCGAGCCCGCGGACCGCACCGCGATCCAGCCCTTGGACAGGTGATGCGCGAGCCCGGCGGCCATCTGGCTGCGCCCGGCGTTCCGCTCGCACACGAACAGCACCTCGGGCAGCGGCTTCTCGACCACACCGGTCGACTGGGCGACCGCCCATAGCTGCTCGCGCGCGAACCGCTCGATGATCACGGGCAGGAAGTTGGGGCCCACCGTCGGCCGGTCGCCGATCTCCTCATAGGAAGCCTCGATGTAGCGCGTGACCGTCTCGGGTGAGAACACGCCGTGGAACTCGTCCGAGAGCTTCGCCGCTGTCGTCTCGAGGCAATAGCGCAGCAGAGGGGTGAGATGGGCGGTCAAAGATCGGCCTCCGGGATGACCCTCCGGAGTGTATAGATTGACAACCATAAGTTCAATCGATATAAGCAGATAGATGGCTGTCGATATGGAACTGACCCCGAAGACCAAGCGCGCGCCCGGCGACCCATGCTGCGAACCCGTCGTATACCCCGACGTCGAGGGCGAAGAGGCCGTCCGGATGGCGTCGGTGGCGAAGGCGCTCGGCGA
>JBKQJQ010000220.1:0-6554 GCA_052147875.1 Solirubrobacteraceae bacterium
CCGTGAACCTCGATCCGGCCCTCCGTGGGTTCGACCAGGCCGGCGATCATCCGCAGCGTGGTCGTCTTGCCGCATCCGCTCGGGCCGATCATCGAGAAGAACTCGCCGTCGCCGATGTCGACATCGACGCCGTCGACCGCGTGCAGGTCGCCGTAATCGCGCCGCAGGCCGGTCAGCCGCACTCCCGGTACCGCGGCCCGGGTCGCGCCCGTGACCGGCGCCAGATCCGGGGTTTCGGTCGCCATCGGCTGCGTCTGGTGATCGCTCACTCGGCCGCCCGCCTTCCCATCGCCAAGAGCTGGCCAGCCCCGGTCGGGCGCAGGAACGTGATCAGTCCGGCGGTCCCGAGGGTGACCAGCGTGATCATCATCAGCGACGCTCCGATCGCGTTGACCTCGGGCGTGACGTGGAGGTGGATCATCCCCAGCAGGAGCACGGAGATCGGCTCGGCATTGTTGCCGCCCAAAAACTGGGAGACGATCACATCGTCAAACGAGAAGCTGATGCACAGCAGACCGGCCACGAGGACGGCCGGCAGCAGCAGCGGCAGCGTCACGCGCCTGAACACGCGCCAGCGGTTAGCGCCGAGGTCCGCGGCCGCCTCCTCGAGCGACGAGCTCAGCGAGGCAAGGCGCGCCTGAATGATCACAGTCGCGTAGGCGGAGTTGAACACCACATGGCCCAACACGATCGCACCAATCCCGAAGGCGATGTGCAGCTTGGAGAACAGGACCAGCAGCCCGAGCGCGAACACGACCTCGGGAAGCACGATCCGTGAGTAGGTAAAGGCGTCGAACACACGACGGTGACGGGGGCGGGCGTTGCGCGACCACAGTCCAGCGCAGATCGCGATCACCAGCGAGATCGCGGTCGAAAGCAGCGCGATCTTCAGGCTGGTCAGCAGATCAGCCCGAACCTGGGGATCGTTGAATGCCTGCGAGTACCACTGCGTCGTGAACCCCTTCCAGCTGATCAGCAGCGGATCCTTGTCGACCGAGTAGATCAGCACGACGACGATCGGCGCATACAGACACACCATCACGATCGCCGTGATCAGGCTGGCCGGGCGAGGCAGCCGTAGCTTCACGACAGCGCCGCCTCGGCCTTGTAACTGCGCGAGCGCAGGAAGATCAGCAGGATCATCAGCAGCACCGTCAGCGCCACCGCGAGCGCCGCGCCAAACGGGTAATCACCGAGCGACAAGAACTGATCGGAGACGATGTTGCCGAACATCAGCGTCTTGCCGCCGCCGAGAATCTGCGGGATCACATACTCGCCGGTGGCCGGAATCGCCACCAGGATGCAGCCGGCGATGATCCCGGGGATCGCGAGCGGCAGCGTGATGCGCCGCAGCACGCGGTAAGGCGGAGCGCCGAGATCGCTCGCCGCCTCAAGGACCGCCGGGTCGATTCGCTCCAATGCGACATACAGCGGCAGGATCATCAGCGGCAGATAGGTGTAGACGATTCCGATCCCGACCCCGATCGGCGTGAACAGCAGGTGGATATAGCCGTGGACCAGTCCGAGCCCGTGCAGCAGCTGATACAGCGGCCCGTTGTAGGAGATCACGTTGTAGATCCCGTAGGTGCGGACCACGAAACTGGTCCAGAACGGGATCATCACTGCCAGCAGCAGCAGCGCCTGGCGGCGACCGCCGGACCGCGAAATCGTGTAGGCGACCGGAAAGCCGATCAGCAGGCAGGCGACGGTGGCGCCCAACGACAGCGCGAACGACCGCAGCACGGAGTCCAGGTACAGCTGCTGGAAGATGCCCGTGTAGTTGGAGAGCGTCCACCCGAACCCGACCTGGTAGGTCAGTAGGTTCGTCGTCCCGAACGAGTACAGCAGCAGCAATCCGAGCGGCGCGAAGAAGAACAGCACCGTCCAGGCGACGCTCGGTAGTGCCAGCAGATGGCGCGCATGGCCGGGGCGCAGGCGCAGGCGTGGGCGGGCGCGTACGGACGAAGCTGGCGCCGGCGCGGGCTGGCTACTACCGAGGTCGACCGCCACGGAGCAGCCCGCTCAGGCGGCGAGGAACTCTTCCCAGAGCTTGCCGCGGTAGGCGGTCACCTGCGGGCCAAGGTACTGCTCGAACTCGACCCTGGATAGCTGGTTGGGCTGGTAACGCAGGCTCGAGTTGTCGACGATCGACTTCTTGATGTAGGGCTCGGCGGCCTTCTCAACGTAGGCGGTCCCGGTGGCGTTGACGAACGAGGCGTAGTTCTTGGGCTCGAGGTGGAAGTTCATCAGGTCCCAGTCGGCACCGAGATGGGTGGACCCCTTCAACGCAATCCACCCCTCGAGGTAGGCGGACATGCCCTCAGTCGGGGGCACCCAGACGATGTGCTTGTTCGACTGCTGGGCGGCGGCGATGTCGTAGTCGTAGTCGATCGCGAATAGCGCCGTGCCCTCGATCAGCGCCTTGGAATAGTCGGTCTCGAGGATCGCCTGCAGATGCGGCTTGAACGCCAGCATCGCGTTCTGCATCGCCTGCATCTGGCTGGTGCTCTTGGTGTTGATCGAATAGCCGAGCGCCCGCAGGAATGAGCCCTGGACGTCGGAGTCGTACTTGATCATCGTGATCTTGCCCGAGTACTTCTTCGCGAGACTGAACAGGTCGTGCCAGGAGGTGGGTCGCTCGGGGATCAGGTCGGCGCGGTATCCATAGCCGGTCTTGCCGAAGTCGGTCGGGATTCCGAACGGGAACGCCGCACGGAACGGGGCTCCGACCAGGCTGAGGTTGGGGATCGCGGTCGCGTCCATCGGCTCGAGGATCCCGGCGAGCTTCATCTGCGAGGAGACGGGGACGCCGGCCAGGGTCACATCAAACGCGCCCGGGTTCGTCGAGATCTGCGCGATCTGCGCCGCTGCCCCGGTGGTGCCGCTGACCGCTGTCTTGATCGTCAGGCCGGGGTGGAGTTTCTCGAAGTCCGAGAACTCATTCGGGCCATACCAGTCAGGGTACGTGAGGATGGTGAGCGTCCCGGTCATGCTTCCCGCAGCGGCCGCGCTTGAGGACGACCCGGACGACGACGATGCCGCCGACGATGAGGACGAGCTCGAGCTTCCGCAGGCCGCGAGCAGAGCCGGGAGCGAGCTGGCCGCGGCGAGGCTGCCGGCTCCCCTGGCAAGTGCTGCCCGGCGGGTCAAACGGGGCGTTTCCCGGTCTTCAATGCCGCTCATGTGTGACTCCTGTTGCCATATAGCCAACGAGTGGTGCGGTTTCTACCACTCCCCGGAAGGGTCCGCAACCGCCTTGTGTACAAGCGGCATTAGGCCTCCATTAACTCGCCTGCACGTACTCGATGACCGTGGGCCGAGCACTCCGGAGGGCCGCGGCCAGCTGAAGCTCAAGCTCCTCTAGGCTCGAGCTCGAGACCGCGCTCACTCCGAAGCCGCGCGCCACCGCGGTCAGGTCGTAAAGCGAGGCGTCGGTCCCTAGGTGCTGGATCACGCCGTCGTCCATCGCGTCGCGGATCTCGCCGTAGCCGCGGTTGTTGTACACCAGCGCGACCAGCGGCAGACCCAGGTCGCGCAGCGTGGCCAGCTCCTGGATCGTGAACATGAACCCGCCGTCGCCCGCGAGCGCCAGAACCGGGCGCTCCGGAGCGGCGAGCTTGGCGCCGATCGCCATCGGCAGCGCACATCCCAGGCAGCCGTAGCCGATCGGCATCAGCCAGGAACGCGGCTGCGAGGCCGGCAGCAGGTGGTTGGCGGCGTACACCGGCTGAGTCGAATCCCCGGCGACGATCCGGTCCGCGGGCAACACACGGTGCAGCAGCTCGAGTAACGGCGCGAAGCGGGCGACCTCCGGCGGCGGGCGCAGCTGCGCCAGGGCCTCGGCGACCCGGGCTCGCGCGTCTATGAGGCGAGCCTCGTCGGCTTCCCCGTCAAGCTCCGCGAGTAGATCGCCGAGCGTCGTCGTCGCGTCACCGCACAGCGATATCTCGGCCTGCCAGCGACGGTCGAGCTGCTCGGCGTCGATGTCGACGCGGATCAGGCCTCGCAGGCTCAGCGGCTCGCTCAGCCCCCACAGGTCGAGATCGGACAGCTGCGCACCGACCAGCAGGGTCGCGTCGGCCTCGCGCAGCAATGCCGAAACGGGTTCGAAGCTGAGCGCCGATCCGATGCAGAGCTCGTCGTCGTGCGGCACGGTGCCGCGAGCGTTGATCGTCAGACCGATCGGCGCGCCGAGCCGCCGTGCGAGTGCAAGCGCTTCGGGCCCGGAGTCCTTGGCGCCACCTCCGAGCAGCACGAGCGGTCGACGGGCCGCCGCGAGCTGCTTCGCCGCGCGGGCGATCGCTTCCCGCGGCGCGCGTGGCCGCGGCGGCGGCGCCGCCGCGGAAAGCGACAGCTCGCCTGCCGGCTGCTTGATCACGTCCAGCGGCAACGCGACGTGCACCGGTCGCGGCCGGCGAGACTCGAACACCTCCGCCGCGCGCGCCAACACGTCGGGCAGCTCGGCGGGATCGCGCACGGTGTGGCTAAACGCGGTCACGGTCGACATCAGGGCCTGCTGGTCAGGCAGGTCGTGGATCTCGCCGAGGTCCCGATCCCGATCGGGCACGGCGCCTGAGAACACCAGCATCGGGATCGAATCGTGATACGCCTGGGCGATCGGCGTGATCGCGTTCGTCAGCCCCGGCCCGCCGATCAGCGTGCAGACGCCGAATTCGCCAGACACGCGGGCCCAGCCGTCGGCCATGAACCCGGCGCCCTGCTCGTGGCGCGGCGCCACATGGCGCAGGCTCGATTGGCTCAGTCCGCGATAGATCTCCAGCGTGTGAACGCCAGGGATCCCGAACACCGTGCGAGCCCCCATACCCTCCAGGAGCGCGGCGACAGCCTCTCCGCATGATGGCATCAGACCACCGGATGTTGTCGTATTGCCAAGCGTGTGATCATACGGCCGTGGCTCGATCGATATCCCCGCAGGCCAGCTGGCCGGCGACGCTGGATCCCTATGTGCCGGTGCCGGCACTGGCGGACGAGACGATCAGGCTCGCGTTCAACGAGACCCCGCTGGGGCCGTTCCCGGACGCGCTGGAGGCAATCGTCGCCGCGGCCGGGCGGGCGAACCGCTATCCGGAACAGGACGGGGAGCTGATCCGACGTCTGGCCGAGCTCCACGGACTGACCCCCGGCATGATCGCGCTGGGCAACGGCGCCGACGCGGTCATCGGCTATCTCAGCAGCGCGTTCCTGAGGCCCGGTGACGAGGTGATCACCGGCTGGCCGTCGTTCCCCACCTACCTGAGCGACGCAGTCAAGCAGGAGGCCGTCGTCAAGCTCGCTCCACTGTCGGACGGGGCCTTCGACCTCGACGCGGTCGCGGAGCTGATCAGTCCGCGGACGAGACTGATCTGGGTCTGCACGCCGAACAACCCGACCGGGGGCGTCGTGAGGCGGGCGGACTTTCGGCGCTTCGTCGACACCGTGCCAGAGCGCGTGCTGGTTGTCGTCGACGAGGCCTACCACGAGTTTGCCGCAGGTCCGGAGCAGCTTGACTGCGTCGCCGAGTACGTTCGCGAGCGGCCCAACGTCGCGGCGCTGAGGACCTTCTCCAAGCTCTACGGACTGGCCGGACTGCGGGTCGGATACCTGGCCGGGCCCGAGAGCGTCGTCACCGCCGTCGCCAAGAGCCGGCACTACTACGACCTGACCGGGCTGTCCGCCGTCGCGGCGCTCGCCAGCCTCGCCAGTCCCGACGAGGTCCAGCGCCGCCGCCGCATCAACGCGCAGCAGCGGGCCGCGCTCGAGGCGGCGCTGTCAGAGCACGGATGGCACTCATACCCGTCACACGCCAATTTTCTTGCCGTCGAAGTCGGCGATGCCGACGCGACCGCCGAGCGCCTCCTGGCATCAGGAGTCGCGACGCGCTCGCTCAGTGGGCTGGGTGCGCCAGAGCTGCTGCGGGTCACGGTCGGGACCGATGCCGAGTGTGCCCGGCTGGTGGAATTGCTCGGTCGCGCGGGCGTGCCGGCGCGCTAATCCGGCAACTCGACCGCTCCCGGATCGCCGAGCTCGCGCGAGAGGCCGGCCGAGACCATCAGCAGCTCCTGCGCGGCCGTTGAGACACGCTCGACGAACCGGTAGCGGGGCGCTGAAACGTTGAGCGACGCGATGATCGAATTCCGGGGATCACGCACAGGGACCGCCACGCCGATCAAATCCGGCTCGAACTCCTCGTCGACAACGACGAACCCCTGCGCGCGGGCTGCGAGCACGGCCGTCGCGAGCTCCGCCGGGGAACTGACGGTCTTCGGACCGAGAGCCACAAATTCGACGTTGGCGAATGCCGCGGCGATCTCGTCGGCGTCCCAGTCCAACAGCAGCGCGCGGCCCGCCGAGGTGCAGTAGGCGGGCGTCACGCGGCCCGCCCAGCCCACGGTCTCGACCGTCCTCCCCGGTGACTCCGAAAGCACCGTCAGCGTCTCGGTTCCCTGAAGCACCGAGAGGTGAACTCGCTCACCCAGCAGATGGGCCATCCGGCGCATCATCGGAGTGGCCGCCTCCAGCAGCCGCCGCTCGCCAGCCAGCTGAGCGAGCGCGTA
>JBKQJQ010000221.1:0-16310 GCA_052147875.1 Solirubrobacteraceae bacterium
CCCGCGCGGCCTCGGGCGCGCAGGATCGCGCGGTCAAGCCGGTCGCGTTCGAGCAACAGCCGCGCATGCTCGAGCCGATCGGCCGTTGGGTCGGGGATCCGACCCGCAAGCTCGACGAGCTCGCCCATCAGCCGCGCGAAGTCCTCGTCGTCGGGCGGCAGGTCGGCGAGCGGCGTGCGCGTGTGCCCGTCGGCGAGGTGGCGCGCCGCGCGGCGCAGCTGCGAGCTGGTCAAAAGCTCGTCGGGCTCGATCGCGGCCAGCGCTGGGGCGCCGGCGTCGGGCAGCGCAACGCACAGTGCCAGGAATATGCGCTCCGGCCGGGGGCCGCGGTCGCGCCTGCCGTCGTGGCGGGCGTCCGCCGCGAAATCTCCAGGCGCCGCCTGTCCGGCGGCGCTCATGGCGCCGCCCCCGGCCCCCAGCAGTGTGGTCAACCGCGCCTCGGTCAGCTCAAGCCTGCCCGCGACGCGACGGACGAGCTCGTCGCGCAGGATGCTCGCCGGCACTCCGTCGAGCACCGGACGCAGCACGTCGAGTGCGCGGTCGCGGCCCTCGGCGCTGGCGGTGTCGGCACGCTCGAGGATCCGGTCGACCTGGAAGGCGACGAACGGCTTCGAGCTCTCGACCAGCGTCCGCAGCGCCTGCGCGCCGTCGCGCTCGACCAGGTCGGCCGGGTCCGTCCCATCCGGCAGCCCGACCACCCGCAGCTCGAGCTTGCGCGCGCGCGCCAGACGCGCCGCGCGCAACATCGCATCCTGCCCGGCGCGGTCGGCGTCGAGGCACAGCTCGAGCACGTGGGCGATCCGCTCGAGCTCCGAGACCTGCTCCTCGGTAAGCGCGGTGCCCATGATCCCGACGGCGTTGCGCAGCCCAGCCTGATGCAGCGCGAGCACATCCGTGTAGCCCTCGACCAGGATCATCCGGTCAGCCTTCGAGGCTGGCGAGCGCGCGAGATCTACCCCGAACAGCACCTCGCGCTTGTGGTACAGCTCGCCGTCGGACGTGTTGAGGTACTTCGGACGCTGGTTGTCGCGCATCGCACGCGCCCCGAACCCGTGTACCCGCCCGCGCGTGTCGACGGCCGGAAACATGATTCGCTCGCGGAAGCGGTCGTAGATGCTGCCGGGCCGGTTGCGCGAGCGCTGCGCGAGCCCGACCGCGAGCAGCTCCTCCTCGCTGAACCCTGACGCGCGTGAGGCGCGCAGCATCCGGTCCCAGGCACTCGGCGCGTATCCAACCCGGAACTCGCGCAGCGTCGGCTCCTCGAGCCCCCGACCGGTCAGATACGAGCGCGCGCCCTCCGCCTCCTGCGCCTCCCACAAGTAGCGCGAGTAGTACGTCGCCGCGCGCCCGAGCAACGAGAACAGCCGTTCCCGACGTTCGCGCCGGGACGCGGCCTCTGGATCCTCAGCCTCGGTCTCGAGCTTGACGCCGAACCGGTCGGCGAGCGTTTCGAGCGCGGCCTTGAAGTCCAGGCCCTCGGTCTCCATCACGAAGTCGAACGGGTCGCCCGAGACCTGGCAGCCGAAGCAGTGGTAGTGCTTCTCGTCGGGGCGCACGTGGAAGGACCCGCTGCGCTCCTCGTGAAACGGGCACAGGCCGAAGTAGCTGTTGACTCCGGCCCGGCGCAGCTCCGTCCGCGTCGAGACGAGCGCGATCATGTCAACCGCGGCCAGCACGCGGTCGCGGGAGTCGGCGGTGTAGCGGCTCATGCTGATGGCCTCCGCGCGACGTGTAAGTCATCCAGCGGGCGCGAATGCGACCGGCACGCTGAGCTGCTCGAAGCGGTTGATGCAATAGCGGTCGGTCATTCCGGCGAGGTGGTCCGTGACGCGGGTGGCGAGGTCGCCGGCCGGAATCGACTCGGGGATCTCGTCCGGATGCGCGCAGTAGTGGTCGAACAGCGCCTCAATCACGTGATGGATCTTCGCGTGCTCGCGGGTCGCGACCGGTCCCAGGTACACGTGGTCGAACATGAACGAGCGCAGCTGCAGCATCGCCTCGCCGATCCGCTCGCCCTGAACGATCTCGCCCGCCTGGTGCGAGTGCTCGACGAGGTCGTGGACAAGCGTGTCGATCCGACGCTGACCGGTGGTGCCGAGGATCTCGATCGGTTGCTCGGGCAGATCAACAGCCGAGATCACACCGGCGCGCACCGCGTCGTCGATGTCGTGGTTGATGTACGCGACGCGGTCCATCAACCGGACAATCCTGCCCTCGAGCGTCGCCGGCTCGGGGGCGCGTCCGGAATGGCCGAGGATCCCGTCGCGGACCGGCCCGGTGAGGTTGAGGCCCTGACCGCCGCGCTCGAGCGTGTCGACGACGCGAAGCGAGTGCTCGTGGTGCTGGAAGCCAAGTCCGAACCGCTCTCGCAAGCAGCGGTCAAGCGCCTCCTCGCCGACGTGTCCGAACGGCGGGTGCCCGAGATCGTGACCAAGCCCGATCGCCTCGACGAGGTCCTCGTTGAGGTCCAGCGCCCTGGCAACCGTGCGCGAGATCTGCGTGACCTCGAGCGTGTGGGTCAGCCGCGTGCGGTAGTGGTCGCCGCTCGGCGCGACGAACACCTGCGTCTTGTACTTCAGACGTCTGAACGCCTTGCAGTGCACGATCCGGTCGCGATCGCGCTGAAACGGGGTCCGCAGGCCGCAGACCGGCTCCGGCCGGGCGCGCAGCGCCGGGTAGGAGCGCGTTGCCAGCGGCGACAGCGACGCCTCCTCACGCGCGCGGATGCGCCGCTCGAAATCGTCGGCCACCGGCCCGTGCGGATGGGCGTAGCCGGTTGTCAGGGTCTGCTCGTTCACTCTCGTCGATTCTGACACCGTGCCGTGTCGACGCGCGCGAATCGGCGCGAACAAGTCACAGGATCCGGGGGCGGGCTCGCTTCCCCGCACCTGATTCGTCCGCCTCCGAGCGTCGGGGCGCGTGACGCGCACGCGCCCGGCGGGTCGCCTTGTTCCATAGCTTCCTCTAGACCTGGGCGGCCAGCAGCGGCCGCAGGTGCACGTGGGCGTGGTGCTCGACGGTGTCGCTGATCGCCCGCTCCACCTGCCGCAGCGCGCGCTCGGATCCGTCTGGCGCCTGTGCGAGCGGTACGCCGAGCGCGCCGACCAAAAACCGGTACGCGTCCTCGTCGAGCCCGAACGCGCCCGCCTCGCACGAGCTGCAGACGACACCGCCGGCGGCGCCGGAGAAGCCGCGAAGGTGCTCGGTCTCGCCACATACCGCACACGCCGCCAGCTGCGGCACGATCCCCGCCGCGAGCAGCAGCTTGAGGCGGAACGCGAGCCCGTTTGCGGTCCGCGCCTGCGCGGCGTCGGCGTCCAGCAGCGCGAGCTCGTTGGCGAGCAGCCCGAACACCTCCAGATGCGGCTCCGGCGTCTCGAACAGTCGTGCAACCGCATCGCACGCGCGCGCCGCGGCGTCTAGCGTCGCGGCCTTGTCGCGCAGCGCCCCATGTGTCTCGATCGTGTCGACGCCGGTCACCGTCAGCAGCTCGCTGCGGCCCTCGTGCAGCACCGCGTGGACGTGGAAGAACGGCTCCAGGCGCGCCCCGAAGCGGCTCCGGGCGCGTCGCGCGCCCTTCGCGATCGCGCTCAGCCGCCCGTGGGCGGGCGTGTAGAGGTGAAGGATCCGATCAGCCTCGCCGTAGCGGATCGAGCGGAGCACGATCGCCTCGGTCTTCAGCGGTCCCGCCAACTCAACTCCAGGCTATACTTTGTGAAGTAATGAAGCCGGTCAAGCTCTACACCACCGATCACTGCTCCAAGTGCGCGGGCGCGAAGATACTGCTCGGCCGGCGCGGGATCGCCTACGAAGAGATCAATCTGTCACGCGACCCGGACAGTCGCGAGAAGCTCGTTGAGCTGACGGGGATGTTCACGTTCCCGCAGATCGTGATCGGCGACGAGCCGATCGGCGGCTTCGATCAGCTGCTGGCGGCAGACCGCGCCGGGCGGCTGGCTGAGCTGCTCGCCGCCTAGACCTTGGCGGGCACGCTTCGTCGCCGCCGCGGAGGCGGCTGACAGTGCTCGCACACGTACGTTCCTCGCCCGCCGACGACCAGCTTGCGGATCTTTGTGCCGCACCGTGGGCACGGCTCGCCTTCGCGCCGGTGGACGAGGAACCGGTCCTGGAACGACCCCCGGGCGCCGTCGACATGGCGAAAGTCGTCGATCGAGGCCCCCTTTGACTCGATCCCGGCCAGCAGCGACTCCTCGACCGCGCCGCGGAGCGAGTCGAGCTGCTTGCGATTCAGACTGCCCGCCGGGCGCAGCGGGTGGATCCGGGCCCTGAACAGGGCCTCGTCGGCGTAGATGTTGCCGACGCCGGCGATCCGCCGCTGGTCGAGCAGGAACGACTTGACCGGCGCACGCCGTCCGCGCGCAGCCTCGCGCAGGTGCTCGAGCGTGAACTCGGGCGTCAGCGGCTCGATCCCGAGCCGCTGACCCAGGTACTCGTCGCGAGCGGCGGCGCCCGACAGCACGTGGCCGGTACCGAACCGGCGCGGGTCCACATAGGCGATCCGGTGACCGGCGTCGAGCTCGAAGCGCACACGTGTGTGCGCCGGTTCGACCGGAGGATCGAACAGCAGCGCCCCCGTCATCCGCAGGTGGATCAGCAGGTAGAGGTCATCCGACAGCTCCCAGACGAGGTACTTGCCCGAGCGGCCGACGCGCTGCACCGTGCGACCGCGCAGCGCGCGCTCGACCAGGCGCGGTGACTCGGGCCGCGTCCAGCGCGGATCGAGAATCTCGATCTCGACGATCGTCCGGCCCTCGAGGTGGGGCGCCAGCTGGCGGCGAATCGTCTCGACTTCGGGTAGCTCAGGCATCGCACGTCCTATTAAACGAAGGACTCGCCCGGCAGCGGAGTTGAGCCCTCTCCGGCCAGCCATCGCAGCACGCTGGCGCCGACATCGGCCAGCGGTCCGTCGTGTCGCCGGCCGCCGTCGCCGGCGAACCTGGCCAGCAGCAGCGCGTGCTCACGCGTGTGATCGGTCCGCGGCGACGTCAGATCACAGCCATGATCGGCGGTCAAGACAAGCAGGTCATCATCGGTCAGCTGCTCAAGCCAGGCCGCGACATACGCGTCGATCTGCGCGAGCGCGCCGGCGAAGCCCTCGAGATCATGGCGATGGCCATAGACCTGATCGGTCTCGATCAGGTTCGTGAACACGAACCCGTGGTCGAGCCCGCCGATCAGGTCAGTCGTCTCCTGTAGTGCACGGGCGTTGGTTGCTCCTGGATGCTGGACGTCGATCCCGACGCCAGCGAACAGCTGCCCGACCTTGCCGACCGAGTGCACCTCGATGCCGGCCGCCTGAAGCGCCTCGAGATAGCTCGGTGTGGGCGGGCGGACGGCGAAATCGCGGCGCCCGTCGGTGCGGCTCCAGTGAACCTCGCTGCCGGCGAACGGGCGCGCGATCACGCGCCCGACGGCGTGCTCGGGAGGCAGCTCGCCGCGCACGCGTGCGCAGATCTCATACAGCTGTTCGGTCTCGACGACGTCGACGTGGGCGGCGATCTGGAGCACCGAATCCTGGCTCGTGTAGACGATCAGATCGCCGCTGCGCAGGTGCTGGGCGCCGAACGTCTCGACCGCCTCGAGCCCGTTGCTGGGCCGGTTGCAGAGCACGCCGTGGCCGCTGGCCGCGCGCACCAGTTCGATCACCGGTTCCGGGAAGCCGTGAGGATAGGTCGGCATCCGCCGCGGAGCGACGACCCCCATCAGCTCCCAGTGGCCGGCGGTCGAGTCCTTCCCCGGTCCGAGCGCGTGCAGTCGCCCGTGCGTGACGGGATGAGCTGCGGGTTCGATGCCGCGCAGATCCAGGATTGAGCCCAGCCCGAGCGCCCCGAGCGCCGGCAGCGACAGCGAAACCCGCTCCGCCAGGTGGCCGAGCGTGTTGGTTCCCTCGTCGCCGTAATCAGCCGCGTCCGGGAGAGCGCCGACGCCGCACGCGTCGAGCACGACCACGAACGCGCGCCTCACGCCCGAGCCGCCCACGACCCGGCTGCATCGCTCCGGAACCTCGACATGGCGCGGGATTCTGCCAGCCGACTCGACGCCTGGGCTCTAACGCCGTCCACCGGGGCCGCCATTCGTCGCGGCGACCGCAGGACGCGCGACCGACAGTGCGCTGGCCGTGATCGTGGCCGCCATCGCATTGCTTGGCTACCCGGTCGCGATTGACCGCAGCGGGCGCGTGGCCGACGGCTACGGCGTGCAGGACGAGCCGTGGTGGTGCTCACGTCGCCCAGCGGCCGAGTCCTGTGGTACTGGGATGTGTCGACCGATGGCTGGCCCAGCCGCGCTCAGCTGACCGCGCACGTCGAAGCTGCGCTCCAGCACACCCCGAACACGGCATCGAGCCAGGCAGCGATCGCCGAGGAGCTCGCGAACTCGCCGAAGCCACTCGCCGCGCTGCACGAGCAGGCCCGCGAGCTGCTCGGGTCAGAGTCGACATTCACCGCCAGGCTACGAGCGCTGCGCGGCTATCCGGTCGTCGTCAACGCCTGGGCGTCTTGGTGCAACCCGTGTCGAGCGGAGTTCGGGCTGTTCGCCAACGCATCGGCGCGCTACGGCCGCCGGGTTCCGTTCCTGGGCGCCGACACAGGCGACCAGGCTGGCGACGCGCAATCGTTCCTGGCCGCCCACCACGTCAGCTATCCGAGCTACCAGCTGGCGACGACCCAGCTCGAAACGCTGCTCCCCGGCGGCCTGCAGGGTCTACCGACGACGATCTACATCAACCGCGCCGGCAAGGTCATCTACGTGCACACCGGCCCGTACGAGGCCCAGGGCAGTCTCGACGGCGACCTGAACACCTACGCGCGCTAGCGGGTCGTCGCTCCTGCTTGACGATTGGCGTCGGCCTTTCAGTCCTCGCCGTCCCAGTAGTCGAGGCGCTCGAGCCTGGCGACCACGTTGACGCCGCGGATCGCGATCTTGTTCGAGCGCGGGTAGTAGCAGACGTCGCCCGGGTCGCGAGTCCCGTAGGCCAGGTAGGTCAACGGTTCGGCGCCCGCCCTGAACGCATGCGCGACCCCGGTCCCGGCGGGCCGCGCGACGACGCTACCCGGCCGGAGCGGGATCTCCTCGTCGCCCAGCAGCAGCACGCCGGCGCCGCCCAGGATCACGAAGATCTCCTCCTCGACGCTGTGGCAGTGCAGCGGCGCCGACTGTTTGCCGGGCTCGACGACCACGTGCTGCAGGCCGGTGCGAGAGGATCCGATCGCACGCCCGAGGTTGCGTCGTGTCCTCGCCACCCGAGCACGATCGACGTGCACCGCCTCGACGTCGTCGATGTTGGCGACCGTCGGCGGGCGCTCACCGGGCGCCGACGGCAGCGCGGGAGCGCCATGTGCGGCCTCACGCGTGAACTGGATCGGCGGCTCACCCGGCCCGACGCCGACGCTCTGCACCGCTCGCCCGCCGAGCACCGACATACCGAGCTGCGGGAAGCGGAGACTCTCGTCGTACTCCCGGGTGCCGAACGCGAGTAGGTCGATCCCGTCGTCGGAGTGAACCGAGTGAGTGCCCGTGCGCGGCCGGTAGAGGATCGCGTCGCCGGCCCTGATCGCGGCCGTCTCGCCGCGGTGCCAGGAGACACCGCTTCCCGCCAGCACATAGAAGATCTCCTCCGAGCGGCCGTGCTCATGCGCGGGCGTCGACCAGCCGCCGGGCGCAAGCTCGATCCGCCGCACCCCGACGGTCGCGCAACCCGCCGCCTCCCCGAGCATCGTCCAGCGGCTGCGCAGGTGCCCGAGATCGTAGTCGGCCGCGAACGCGTCGTCGAAGTGCGTGATGCCCAAGCTGCTAGGAGTCGTTGCGGCTGATCTGCGCCCGCGGATGTGCGTCGAAGTACACGTCGCGCAGGCGATCGGACGATAGGTGAGTGTAGATCTGCGTCGTGCCGATGTCCGCGTGGCCCAGCATCTCCTGCAGCGAGCGCAGGTCACATCCCCCGTCCAGCAGGTGCGTGGCGAATGTGTGGCGCAGCGTGTGAGGGCTCATCCGCTGGTCGAGCCCGGCCGTGCGGGCGTGGCCCTGCACGATCTTGTAGAGCCCCTGGCGGGAGAGCCTGGAGCCGCGCAGGTTGACGAACACGTGCGACTCGTCGCGGATCCCGACCAGCCGTGGCCGACCACGCTCCAGATAGACCGCGAGCGTCTCGATCGCCTTGCGACCGATGGGCACCAGCCGCTCCTTGGACCCCTTCCCGCGGGCACGCAGAATTCCGACCTCGAGGTCGAGGTCCGACAGCTCGAGCGCGATCGCCTCCGAGGCCCGCAGGCCGCAGGCGTACATCGTCTCCAGCAACGCCCGGTCTCTGAGCGCCGCCGGCGATGTTCCCTTCGGCTGCTCCAGCAGCCGATTGACCTCGTCGCGGCTCAGGACCTTGGGCAGGCGCCCCGGCGAGCGCGGCGGCCGCAGCTCGGCGGTCGGGTCATGGTCGATGATCTGCTCGCGTCGCAGGTGACGGTAGAACGACCGCAGACATGCGATCTTGCGCTGGAGGGTGGCGGGCGCGACCGGTGGCTTGCCACCGCGACCGGTCGCGAGCTCGGAGATGAACGCGGCGACATCGACTGGACCGACCTGGAGCGGATCGACACCGTTCCGGCCGAGGAACGCTCCGTACTGCTGCAGATCGGAGCGATACGCCTCGAGCGTGTTGCGCGACAGGCCGCGCTCGAGCTCGAGCATCGCCAGGAACTCGAGCGTCAGGTCGGTCAGATGGAGCTGCTCCGCGGGGGCGGTCGCGGTCCTCATCGACTGCGTATTCGCCCGGTCGCGCGGCAGTCCTCCGGTTGAGAGCCGCCGTGCGTTTCAGCGCTTCAGAGCGAGCCGCGCTCGCGCGCGAGCGCCAGCCACAGCAGCGCGATCAGCGACTTCGAGTCCTCGGACTCGGCGATCGCTGCGTCGAGCTCGTCGAGCGCCCAGGGTACGACCTCGATCCGCTCGTCGGGGTCGGGGTCGGCGCCGTGATCGTCGGACAGGTCACGCGCCAAAAACCACCAGACGCGCTCGTCGCTGAACCCGGGACTCGTGTAGAAGACGTCGATCTCGCGCCACGACGCGGCGCGCTTGCCGATCTCCTCGGCGAGCTCGCGCTGGGCGGTCTCGAGCGGCGGCTCGCCGGGCACGTCGCGCTTGCCGGCCGGGATCTCGAGCGACGAACTCAGCCCGGCGGCCTCGCGCGGTTGGCGAGTCAGCCACACGTGGGTGTCGTCGACCGGCAGGATCCCGACGGCGCCCGGGTGCCAGACCTTCTCGCGGCTGACCGGTGGGCCGCCCGGATAGCGAAAGGTCTCGACCCCGGCGCTGAAGATCGCGCCGCGCCACTGCGTAGTCGACTCGATCCGCTCGAAGTCGCTCATCCAGCCAGCTCGACCGCCGCCTCGTCGACCAGCGCGATCGCGATCTCGAACATCGCCTCGAGCGCCTGTGCGCTGACCCGCTCAGTCGGCTCGTGGTTGTGCTCGACGCCGTCGGCCAGGCAGGTGCACTTAAATCCGGCTGCGCGGAACGAGTTCGCGTCGCTGGCGCCGCCCGAATCGATCGGCTTTGGCTCGTAGCCGCATGCGCGCAAGGCGCGCTCGGCGACCAGCACCTGCGGTGCCGACGGCTTGGTCCGGTAACCGCTGAACATCTGCGCGACGTCGAGATCGAGGTCGCACTCGGTTGCGTTGGCCGCGTCCTCGAGGTGATCGACGATCTGAGTCGTGACTTCCGCGGCGCGGGCATCGTCCAGGCTGCGCACCTCGGCCTCGATCCGGCAGTGCGCGGGGATCACGTTGATCGCCGTGCCGCCGTCGATCATGCCGACATTGGCGGTCGTCTGATCGTCGAGCCGCCCGAGCCGCATCGCGGCGATCGCCTTCGCCGCCGCGGCGATCGCGCTGCGGCCCGCCTCGGGCCGCACGCCGGCGTGCGCCGCCTGGCCGTGGAATTCGGCCTCGATCCGGTAATGGGTCGGCGAGGCGACGACCACCTCGCCGATCGGAGTGGCATGGTCGAACACGTACCCGAACGCGCTGCGCAGCTGGGAGACGTCGAACGCGCGCGAACCCCGCAGCGAGACCTCCTCGCAGACTGTGAACAGCAGCTCGACGCCGATTTGTGGTCGGCTTGGGGCGGAGGTCAGCCGACGGGCGAGCTCGAGCGCGATCGCGACCGCCGACTTGTTGTCGGCGCCGAGGATCGCGTCGTTGGCATTTGACCAGTAGCCGTCGACAAGCACCGGCTCGACCGGGGCAACCGGCGGCACAGTGTCGAGGTGGGCGCAGATCAGGACGCTCGCCTCGCCCGCGCCAGGAATCCTCGCCAGCAGGTTGCCGGCATCGGCGCCGATCTCGGCGCCCGCGGCGTCCTCGTGCACCTCGAGGCCCAGCGCCCGGAGCTCAGACGCCACGTGGTCGGCGCACAGGCGTTCGTGCCGTGACGGGCTCTCAATCCGGCACAGCGCCGCGAACGTGTCGTGCAGTCGCGCGCGCTCGGTCTGAGACGTTCGCCTCACGTCCCAGCGCCGCGCGAGACGCTGATGTCCCGCCCGGGCCCGCCGTCCAGCTCAGCTCGCCCCAGCGCCGCGCCGACGAACTCCCGGAACAGCGGCGCGGGCCGTTCCGGACGCGACTTGAACTCGGGGTGGTACTGCGAGGCGACGAAGAACGGATGCGCCTCACGCGCCAGCTCAATCGCCTCGACCAGCCGTTCGTCTGGCGAGGTTCCGGAGCAGATCAGGCCCGCGGTCTCGAGCCGGCGGCGCAGGTGATTGTTGACCTCGTAGCGGTGGCGGTGACGCTCATACACGACCGGCTCGCCGTACAGCTGTCTGATCCGCGTGTCGTCGTGCAGCTTGACCGGATCCGCACCGAGCCGCATCGTGCCGCCCATGTCGGCGATCTCCTTCTGCTCTGGCAGCAGGTCGATGACGGGATACGGAGTCTCGAGGTCCATCTCGGTCGAGTTCGCGCCCTCCATGCCGGCCTCGTGACGGGCGAATTCGCTGACCGCGACGTGCATGCCGAGGCAGATGCCCAGGTACGGGATCTTCTCCTCGCGGGCGATCTGCGCCGCGCGGATCTTGCCCTCCCAGCCGCGGCCGCCGAAGCCGCCCGGGATCAGGATCCCGTCGGCGCGGCTCAGCCGCTCGACGACCTCTGACTCGTCGACCGACTCCGAGTCGATCCAGTCGATCTCGACCCGGGAGCCGTGGTAGACAGCTGCGTGGCGCAGCGCCTCTGCGACCGACAGGTACGCATCCTCGAGCTTGACGTACTTACCGACCAGCGCGATCCGGACGGTGCGCTGCACCTCGCGCGCCCGGCGGGTGATGTCTTCCCAACCGCTCAGGTCAGGTGCACCGGCCTCGAGGCCGAAGTGCTCGGCGAGGATGAACTCGTCGACGCCCTGCTTGTTGAAAACGAGCGGGACGCGGTAGATGTCGTCGACGTCGTAGGCGGACACGACCGCCTCGACGGGCAGGCTCGCGAACAGCGCGATCTTGCGGCGGATGTCTCCCGACAGCTCGGCCTCGGAGCGGCACACGACCATGTCGGGCGCGATACCGATCCGGCGCAGCTCGTTGACTGAATGCTGGGTCGGTTTGGTCTTCAGCTCCCCGGCGTGGCCGATGTAGGGCACGAGCGTCAGGTGGATGAACATGCAGCGCCGACGGCCGACGTCGACCGGAAACTGACGAATCGCCTCCAGGATCGGCAGCGACTCGATGTCGCCGACCGTGCCGCCGATCTCGGTGACGACGAAGTCGACGTCGCTGGAGTCGGCCATCAGCTTGATCCGCGACTTGATCTCGTCAGTGATGTGGGGCACGACCTGGACGGTTGCTCCCAGGTAGTCGCCGCGGCGCTCGCGGCGGATCACCGTGTTGTAGATGCCGCCGGCCGTGACGTTCGAGGCCCGGCTCGTGTTCGCGTCGGTGAAGCGCTCGTAGTGGCCGAGGTCGAGGTCGGTCTCGGCGCCGTCCTCAGTGACGAACACCTCGCCGTGCTGGTAGGGCGACATCGTGCCTGGATCGACGTTGATGTACGGGTCGAACTTCTGCAGCTGGACGTCGAGCCCGCGGGCGACGAGGAGCCGGCCGATCGACGCTGCTGCGATTCCCTTGCCCAGCGAGGAGACCACCCCGCCGGTGATGAAGATGAAGCGCGTCTCGCCGTGTGCCATTCCCGTTCTCCGAGTCTATCGGTGCGTCCGACGGAAGCCGCGACGGCCCACCGCGCCCGCTGCTCACGCAGCGCGCAGGAGCTCGCGAGCGTGCTCGCTGGCGGCGCTGTCCTGCTCAGAAGCACCGAGCATCCGCACCAGCTCATCTACAACCCCATCTCCCTCGAGCGTCGAGACGGTGGTCGTCGCCTGGCCGCGCCCGGTGCGCTTGGTGATCGTGAAGTGGCGCTCGGCGAGCGCCGCGACCTGCGGCAGGTGGGTGATACAGAGGAGCTGCCGTCCCTGCGCGAGCGTGCGCAAATGCCCCCCAACAGCCCGCGCGGTGTGCCCGCCGATCCCGGCATCGATCTCGTCGAACACCAGCAGCGAGCCGCGCTCGCCCGCGCTGCCGGGCCCGTGCGCGACGCTCAGCAGCGCGAGCATCACGCGCGACAGCTCGCCGCCGGAGGCGACCTCGCGCAACGGGGCCGGCGTCTCACCTCCATTGGGCGCGATTATGATCTCGATCGCGTCGGCTCCCCGCGGGCCGCAGCCGTCGGGCCGAGGCCCGAGCTCGATCTCGAACCGCGCGTCGGGCATCGCCAGCTCCCTCAGCCGCTCGCGGACGGCCGCGGCGAGCTTCGGCGCAGCCCGGCGACGAGCGTCCGACAGCCGACCGGCCACGCGATCGCGCTCGGCCGATGCCTCGCCGAGCTCACGCTCGGCATCCTCGAGCGCCTGATCGGCATGCTCTAGCTCGTCGCGGCGGACCCGGCAGCGCTCGCCGTGGGCCAGCACGCCCGCGATCCCGCCGCCGTGCTTGCGGACCAGCCGGGCAAGGGCCGCGAGCCGCTCCTCGATCTGCTCGAGCCGCGCCTGGGCGCCGCCCTCGGCCGCGATCTGGTCCCCATAGCGCCGAAGCTCGCCGCCGACATCCTCAGCCTCGTAGCGGAGCGCGTCGAGCCGCTGCGCAAGTTCCGCGAGCGCCGGATCGATCGCCGCCGCCTGCTCGACCTCCTGCTTAGCGCGAGCGAGGAGCTCGCGGACGCCGGTTCCGCTCTCGGGCGAGATCGCCTCGGCGCCGGCCGCCGCCGCGCCCTGAAGCGTCTCGAGATGCCGGAGCCGGTCGCGCTCGGCGGTCAGCGCCAGCTCTTCGTCCTCGCGCGGATCGGCCGCCTCGATCTCGTCGAGCTCGAACCTGACCAGGTCGAGCTCACGCTCGCGCGCGCCCGCCAGCTCGCGCAGCTCGTCGCGGCGCCGCTCGAGTTCGCGGACGCGCTCGTAGGCGGTCCGCACCCGCTCGCGCAGCTGCGCCTGCGTCTTGCCGCAGTAGTCGTCGAGCACCTCGAGCTGGGCACTCGCGAGCATCAGCTTGCGATGCTCGTGCTGCCCATAGAACGACACCAGCCGGCCACCGAGCTCCTGCAGATCGGCGACCGTCGCCGCCCTGCCGCAGACGTAAGCTCTCGTGCGCCCGTCGGGCCAAACGCGCCGCGCAAGCGTCAGCTCCTGCGCCCCGGCCGGCAGCCGCTGGTCGCCGGCCAGCCACTCCGGGAGCGTGAACACGCCTTCGACGTAGGCCTCCTCGGCGCCCTCGCGCACGATCCCGCGCCGCGCGCGGCCGCCGAGCAGCAGGTCGAGCGCGTGCGCCAGCAGCGTCTTGCCGGCGCCGGTCTCGCCGGTCAGCATGTTCAGCCCCGGCGCCAGGCGCAGCTCGGCGCGCTCCATTAGCAGCAGGTTCTCGACGCGCAGCTCTTCGAGCATCCGAAACGGTCTACCAGCCACCGCCGACGGATTCTCGGACCTGGTCGGATAACCGGCCAGATATTCCGGTAAAACGTCCAGGTGAGCGGATCTGGCTCAGAGCGGCGTCGCGAGCCGGCCGAACTTCTGACGCAGACGCTGGTAGAAGGTCGTGCCTTGGATCTGGGCCAGCGCGGCGCGGTCGTTGACGAACCGCGCCTCCAGATGCTCGGCCGGCGCGAGCACGAAGATCGGCCGCCCGTCGACGGTCACCTCCACCGGCTCCTCGCGCGAGCGGTTGTAGACCAGCACGCGGTCGTCGGGCGCCACCACCAGCGTCCGCGCGGTCAGCGAGTGCGGCGAGATGAACGACACGACGTATCCGCGCACACCCCAGGCCATCACCGGGCCCCCGTTGGCGAGGTTGTAGCCGGTCGATCCCGCGGGCGTAGCGACCACGATCCCGTCTGAGCGCACGCGGCCGATCTCGTCGCCGTTGACCGCGTACTCGAGGTCGGCGACCCGGTTGCCGTGCTGGCGGTGAATCGAGACGTCGTTGATCCCCAGCCAGCGGTCACCGTCGCCCAATACTTCAACGGCCGGCAGCGACAGGACCTCGAAGTCGCCGCTCAGCGCCCGGATGCAGCCCGTGCGCGCGTCCTCGCGGTCGACGGTCGCCAGAAAGCCCATCTCGCCGAAGTTGATCCCGAACACCGGCACGCCGGTCTCGGCATACGTCCGCAGCGCGTTCAGGATCGTCCCGTCGCCGCCGAGTGCGAAGCAGAGATCGACCGTCGGATCGAGTGCCGCGTCGAGCGTCAGCAACGGACCGGGCGCGAGCTCGTGCTTGCTCGTCTCCTCCGGCGACACGCGCAGCTCGACGCCGCGCTCACGGCAAAGCTCGATCAGCGCCCCCAGCGCCTCGGCAGTCACGTCTCGGACGCGATGCGTGAGCACGGCGGCGGTCGTGACCTTGTTCACGGCTCGACCTCTCGCGCGGCGGTCTCGATGTCGGCAGCGCCGCCCCGGCCGGCCTCGGCGATCCACGCGAACGTCTCGAGGTTGCCCTTCGGCCCCGGCAGCTCCGAGCTGGCGAAGCCCAGCAGCGCGAATCCCAAGCCGACGGTCGCCTCCCCCACCTCGATCAGCGCCCCACGGCGCAGCCCCGCGTCGCGAACGACGCCGCCCTTGCCGACCGCCTCACGACCGACCTCGAACTGCGGCTTGACGAGTGCCAGGCAGTCGAACCGCTCGGCCGCGCACGCAAGCACCGGCGCGAGCACCTTCACGACCGAGATGAACGACACATCGATCACGATCAGATCCGGGGCGTACGGAAGCTCGTCTGGAAGCAGCCCGCGGGCATTTCGGCGCTCGAACACGGTCACGCGTCGGTCTGAGCGCAGCCCGTAGTCCAGCTGCCCATAGGCGACGTCGAGCGCGACAACATGAAGCGCGCCCCGGCTCAGCAGGCAGTCGGTGAAGCCACCGGTCGAGGCCCCGATGTCCAGCGCCCGGCAACCCGCGACATCCACGCCGAGCGCGTCGAGCGCGTTCGCGAGCTTGGTCCCGCCGCGCGACACGTAGGCCGGCGCCGCCTGCACTTCGAGCTGCACGTCCTCGGGCACCATCTGTCCGGGCTTCTCGGCCCGGCGCCGCTCAGGGCCCAGCATCACCTCGCCGGCGATCACGCTCGCCGCCGCCCGCGACCGCGACGCGAACACGCCGCGTTGCGCGAGCAGGTTGTCGATCCGGACACGTCGCATTTCGTGGCCGGAAAAGGTACTAGTGGCCCACCTGGATCAGCCGCTCGTGACCCCGCTGCGGCCGCCAACGACGGCTTCGATCCGCTCGGCGATCCGCTGGCCGGTGAAGCCGACCTCCTCGTGCAGGAGGGCGGGCGCTCCGTGCGTCACGTAGCGGTCGGGCAGGCCGACGCGCAGGATCCTCGGCGCCAGCCCGGCGTCCGACAGCGTCTCCCAGACCGCCGACCCGAAGCCGCCGGCCAGCACACCCTCCTCGACGGTCACCAGCAGCTCGTGCTCGGCCGCCAGCTGGGCGGCAAGCCCGGCGTCGACCGGCTTTGCGAAGCGAGCGTCGGCGACGGTGATGCCGATTCCGTGCTCGGCCAGGATGTCGGCCGCGTCGAGCGCCTTGCCGACGCCGCTCCCGTACCCGAGCAGCGCGACGCGGGTCGAGCCCGCGCTCGCCTCGCGCAGGATCTCCCCCGTCCCGATCTCGATCGTCGACGGCTTGCCCGGCAGCGGGACGCCGATCCCCTCGCCGCGTGGGTAGCGCAGCGCGACCGGACCAGCGTCGTAGCGCAACGCGGTGTGCAGCATGTCGACCAGCATCGCCTCGTCGCGCGGCGCCATCAGGACGATGTTCGGCAGGCAGCGCAG
>JBKQJQ010000222.1:0-3989 GCA_052147875.1 Solirubrobacteraceae bacterium
GGCGCGTGTCGGTCGCCTGCTCGAACAGGGCGATCCGAGTCTCGCGCCACAGCTCCTTGCCACAGAAGAACGGGGAGTTGGCGGCGATCGCGACCTGCACTCCGGCGATCGCCTGGGCCGCGTTCCAGTAGCGGGCGAACCCATCGGGGTCGACCTGCTGGTGAAGCTGAACGCTCGTACAGGCGGCCTCGGGCGCGATCGTGTCGGCGTGGGTAGAGAGTCGCTCGACGCCCCGATCACGATCTCGAGGTCCTCGCCGCGGGCGGCAAAGATCTGCTCGTTGAGCAGTGCATAGCGCGGGTTCGCGCTGAGCATCTCGGCGTGCAGATGCTTGGCGCCGATCGTCGGCAGGATGCCGATGATCATCATGTGCGCGCCGACGGTCCGCGATCGCTGCTCGGCGTTGTTGAGGCTCGCGCGCGCGTCGCGCTCGAGCTGCGTGAACACGGTCCCCTCGAGCAGCCTCGGCGGGACGTTGATCTCGATGTTGAACTGGCCGAGCTCGGTCTGGAAGGCCGGGTCGGCGATCGCCTCGAGCGCCACGGCGTTGATCAACGCGGGCTCGCCGGCGTCGTCGGTCAGGTTGAGCTCGACCTCTAGCCCGAACGAACGCCGCTCGGGGTGAAAACGCGCCTCGGACAGCATCCGCGCGAACACGTCCAGGCAGACGCGAACCTTCCGGCGGTAGCGCTGCCGGTCCTCGCGGCTGAACGTCTTGGCGGCGACCTGCTGGCCCACGCGCACAGTATCCGGAACGAGGACGGCCGATTACAAGCTCGACTAAGCCGCACTGAAGGGCCTGATGGCACAGCCCAGGCGGCGAGCACCGGCAGCCAGCTCAGGAGCGAGCGGCCCCGACGGGCTCGATCTCACGGGGTGCCGCCGTGTCGGGGCCAATCAGGTCGCCGTCGAGCGGGCGCCGGAAGCGCACCTCGACGTCCAAGCCCCCGGCGGCCGCGGCGTGGACGTCGAGCTCGGCGCTGTGGGCGGTCGCGATCGCGGCGACGATCGACAGCCCGAGCCCGAGCCCTTCGCGGTGGCCCTGGCGTTCCGGTGCCAGCCGCTGGAACGGTTGCAGCAGCCGCTGGACCTGATCTTCGGGTACGACGAGGCCGGTGTTGACGACCTCGAGGCTTGCGCGGCCCGCGTCGGGCGCGACGCGGATGCCGACATGGCCCGAGGTGATGTTGTGGCGAATCGCGTTCTCGACCAGGTTCGAGGCCAGACGCTCGATCAGGCGCCTGTCGCCGGACACGAGCGCGGGCTCGAGCGAGGCGTCGAGCGTCAGGCCACGCAGGTCCGCCTCGGGCCGGTGGCGGGCGACGACCTCGCCGACGAGGGCGGCGAGATCGATCGCTTCGCGATGAGCGATCCCACGCTGCCCCTGCGCGAGCGCGAGCAGGGCGTCGATCAGCTGCTCTTGCTGCTCTGACTCGTCGAGCACCTGCACGCACGTATCGCGGAAGGTGTCGACGGTCGCGTTCGGGTCGCTGATGATCATCTCGAGCATAGCCCGCGCCGCGGTCAGCGGCGTGCGAAGCTCGTGCGAGGGATTGGCGACGAACCGCCGCTGCGCGTCGAACGCCGCCTCCAGTCGCTCGAGCAGCCCGTCGATCGTGTCGGCGAGCTGGCGCAGCTCGTCCCGTGGTCCCTCCATCGCCAGGCGCCTGTCGAGGCTGGTCTCCGAGATCTGCCGCGTGGTGGCGGTCATCGTCCGCAGTGGACGCAACACACGCCCAGCGACCAGCCAACCGAGCGCCGCCGAGATCAACGCCATCACGGCCAGCGCGATGCTCGATTCGACGATCAGCTGGTGCAGGTCCGACACCCGCTGCTGGGTGACGACGAACGCGATCGCCTTGCTTCCCGGGCCGTTGCTGAAGAACTCCCTGAATTCTTTCAGCGCCTTCGGGCTCGGCGGACCGCCGTTCGCGACCTGGGTGAAGTTCGGCGTCGCGCCCCGGGGCAGGGATGTCGAAGGTTTCGCCTGCTCGAGCGGCGACCTCGTTCCCGAATAGTTCAGGCCCCGAGGGATCAACGCGTTTATCGAAGCGTTCCCGTTCGGAGTCGGCAACGATGCCGCGCGTTTGACCGATACCGCGTGTTGGACGATCGCTCTGACCGGGGTCCGGGTGGTCGTCGTCTTCTTTTCTGCGAGCGTGTAGGTGAACGCCAGCAGCGCCGCGCCCGAGGCGAGGAACAGCCCGCCGTAGAGCAGCGTCAGCCGCCAGCGGACGGTCGTCTTGGGATGGGCGATTCGGGTGGCGGCTCGGCGGGGGGTGGAGCGAAGCTTCATGACGACGTCTCGATCCGGTATCCGATCGGAGTTACGGTCTCGATCACCGGCGGATCGCCGAGCTTGGCCCGCAGCCGGCTGATGGTCATCCGGACCGTGTTCGTGAACGGGTCGGTCGCGTCATCCCAGGCGCGTTCGAGGATCTCCTCGGTCGAGACGACCGCCCCGTCTGCGCCCAACAGCAGCTCGAGCACCGCGAACTCCTTCGGTCCGAGCGAGACCGGCTCGCCACCGCGCGTCACGAGCCGGCGCGCGGAGTCGAGCTCTAGATCGCCGTGGCTCAGCTTCGGCGGCAGGGCGCGGCGCGCGCGCCGTGACAGCGCGCGGATCCGGGCCACGAGCTCGGCGAGGTGAAACGGCTTGGCCAGGTAGTCGTCGGCCCCCATCCCGAGCCCCGTGATCCGATCCTCGACCGCCCCCGACGCGGTCAGCATCAAGACCGCGCTCGGACAGCCGTCGGCTACCAGGAGCTTGCAGACGTCGTCGCCGTGGACGCCGGGGAGGTCGCGATCGAGCACGATCACGTCGTAGGTCGTGATGTTGACGTGGTTGAGCGCCTCGCGACCGTCAAACGCGACATCGACCGCCATCCCCTCGCGCCGCAGTACCGTCGCCACGGTTTCGGCGAGCCTTGGGTGATCCTCGACCACCAGCACCCTCAATTCGACTGCTCCTCTAGCGTAGGTCCGATCCGTAGCATCAATTGTGGCGCCCGGCGAGCCTCGCCTGGGGACGCCTAGCGGCCAGGATGCCCGATCATGGATAACAGCGGCATAACACCGTTACGACCGTGTTACCGGCCGAGCCGTACAACCTGCGACGAGCGATGGCAGCACGAGCGATCAAGCCAATCGGCCACGCCTGTCTGGCGTGCGCGGGGTGCCTGGTGATTGCCGCCTGCTCATCGAGCTCAAAGCCGGCCTCGTCGAGCCCCTACGGGCCGGCGAGCTCGCCGTTCGCGCTCTCGAAGTGCATGCGCGCCAACGGCGTGTCGAACTTCCCCGATCCGTCCGCCGGCCCCGGTGGCGAGGGCTTCAACGGAATTGGCGTGGGTGCCAACGGGACCCTGGTCGTCGACGGGACGACGATCGCCGGCCCGGCAGCTGCGGCGGCGGAGAAGGCCTGCAAGGAGTACCTGCCGCCGGGCGGCCCGCCGCCGCAGATGTCCGCAGCCCAGAAGGCCAGACTGCTCGCGTTCGCGCGTTGCATGCGCTCCAGCGGCGTGCCGAACTTCCCAGACCCCTCGTTCGGCTCTGCAGCCCCGCAGAAGATCGCTGGTGGCCCGAACGGCATCAACCCACAGGCGCCCGCTTTCAGGCACGCGGTGGCGAGTTGTGGCGGCCGAGGAACTCGGATTGCGGTGAGCGTGCCGTGAGCACGCCCACGGTCAGGTGGCTGTCGGGTGGACGTCGCCGTCGGATCGGCGCGGCGCTGGCGCTGCTCGTCGTAGTGGTGGTCGTCGTGGTCATTGTGCTCAGCTCCGGCTCCTCGTCGCCGAGCAATGCGGCCGCCAACGCCTCCACGGCGACAGGAGCCGCGACCGTGCAGCGGCGCGATCTGGTCGAAACCGACACCGAGTCGGGAACGCTCAGCTACGCGGATCCGCAGACCGTCTACAACCGCCTCACCGGCACGATCACCTGGCTGCCGAACGTCGGGCAGGTGATCCATCCGGGCGGGACGCTGTTCAAGA
>JBKQJQ010000223.1:0-4745 GCA_052147875.1 Solirubrobacteraceae bacterium
CCCGCCGCCCTCGATGAGCTCGGCCTGCGCGACGCGATCGAAGCGCTCGTCGAACGTCACCGCAGGCTCGAGGATCTCGAGGTGCACTGCACGCTCGAGCTGCCGCCGTCATCACCTGGCCAGAGCGGCCTCGACGACGAGCTCGAGACGGTGGTCTACCGCCTCGTGCAGGAGGCGCTCACGAACGTTGTCAAGCACGCGCGTGCGAGCACGGTGAACGTGCGCGTGCAGGTGACCCCCGGCGAGCTGGTGCTCGAGGTGAGCGACAATGGCTTGGGCTTCGATCCCGCGACGCAGACGAGCGGCTACGGGCTGAAGGGCATGCGGGAGCGAGCGGGGCTCGCGGGCGGCACGTTCGCGGTCAGCTCAGAGGACGGCGCGACCCATGTGTGTGCACGCCTCCCGATTGGCGAGGCGCCGTCGCCTCAAACGCTGAGCAGCTCGCGCTCGAGCGCGTAGCGAACGAGCAGCAGACGGTAGGCTACGTTCACGCGCGATGGCCGACGTGGATGCCAACGAGCATGAGGCCCCCGAAGGGGCGGAGAAGGCGGGGGATCCCAGGGGCGCGGAGGCTTCCTCCGAGGCCACAGTGCGGATCGTGCTCGCAGATGACCACGTCGTTGTTCGTCATGGGCTGCGAATGCTCCTGGACGCAGAGCCCGGCTTCGAGGTCGTGGCCGAAGCGGGCGATGTCGAGAGCGCGCGGCGCTACATCCGCGGCCATCGCCCGCAGGTGCTCGTGCTCGACCTCAACATGCCCGAGGGCTCGAGCCTCGAGGCGATACCGACGATTCGTGAGCAGTCGCCGGAGACGCAGATCGTGGTGCTCACGATGCAGCAGGAGCCGGCGTTTGCGCGCCATGCGCTCAGCGCTGGCGCGCTCGGCTACGTGCTCAAGGAGGCGGCCGACGACGAGCTCGTCGAGGCTGTGCGCCGCGCGGCGGCAGGCGAGAGCTATCTCAATCCGAAGCTCGGTGCCCGCCTGGCCTCCGAACCGGATTCCTCGCTGCCGGGCGACCTCAGCGAGCGCGAGGTTGACGTCCTGCGGCTGATCGCGCTCGGGCACACGAACGCGGAGATCGCTCAGTCACTGGTCCTGAGTGTGCGCACGGTCGAGTCCCACCGTGCCCACATTCAGCAGAAGATCCTCCTCACCACGCGCGCCGAGCTGGTCAGCTACGCACGCGAGCACGGTCTGCTCGACTGATCACGCAGCGCGGTACGGAGCTTGCTCCGTACTTCACGCCCGGTCCTCATCTCCGCATCACAGACGCGGTTAGTCTGTCGTGGTGGTGGTCGCCGACGAGCAACTGGAGCTGATCGACGCGTATTGGCGAGCGGCCAACTACCTGTCGGTCGGTCAGATCTACCTGCTCGACAACCCGCTGCTGCGCGAGCCGCTGGCGCCGGCGCACATCAAGCCGAGACTGCTCGGCCACTGGGGCACGACGCCGGGGCTGAACTTCATCTACGCACACCTGAACCGTTTGATCTGCGCGCGGGACCTGAACATGATCTACGTGACCGGTCCCGGGCACGGAGGTCCCGGCCTTGTGGCCAATGCCTACCTCGAGGGGACCTACAGCGAGGTGTATCCGCACATCGGTCGCGACGAGCTGGGGCTGGCGCGGCTGTTTCGCCAGTTCTCGTTTCCGGGTGGGATCCCCAGCCATGTCGCGCCTGAGACTCCCGGCTCGATCCACGAGGGCGGCGAGCTCGGCTACAGCATCGTGCACGCATATGGGGCGGCGTTTGACAACCCCGACCTGCTGGTGGCATGCGTGGTCGGCGACGGCGAGGCCGAGACCGGCCCGCTGGCGGCCAGCTGGCACTCGAACAAGTTCCTGAACCCGGCTTGCGACGGCGCGGTCCTGCCGATCCTGCATCTGAACGGCTACAAGATCGCCAACCCGACGGTGCTCGCGCGGATCGGGCACGACGAGCTGGCCGCGCTGCTGGAGGGCTACGGTCACGACCCGATCTTCGTCGAGGGCGATCAGCCGGCCGTCATGCACAGGTTGATGGCCGCGGCGCTCGAGCGAGCGATCGATCGGATCGCCGAGATCCAGCGGCAGGCCCGCCAGGAAGGGGTCACCGAGCGTCCGCGTTGGCCGATGATCGTCCTGCGTACGCCGAAAGGATGGACCGGCCCGAAGGTCGTCGATGGGCTGCCGGCGGAAGGCTCGTTCCGATCCCATCAGGTCCCGCTGGCCAATGTTCGCGCCGATCCCGGGCACCTGGAGCAGCTCGAAGCGTGGATGCGCTCGTATCGTCCGGAGGAGCTGTTTGATTCAGCGGGCGCGCTGATACCGGCGCTCGCAGAGCTGCCCCCGTCGGGCGATCGGCGGATGAGCGCCAATCCCCACGCCAACGGCGGGCTGCTGCTGCGTGAGCTCGAGCTCCCCGACTTTCGCGACTACGCGGTTCAGGTTCCGCTCCCGGCGATGACCGACGGCGAGGCAACCAGGGTCCTGGGTGCCTTTCTGCGTGACGTGATAACCGCCAACCCGCAGACGTTTCGGATCATGGGTCCCGACGAGACGGCATCGAACCGCCTATCGGCGGTATTCGAGGTGACCAACCGCGCGTGGGACGCCGAGCTGCGGGATGGCGACGACCATCTCGCGGCCGACGGCCGGGTGATGGAGGTCCTCTCCGAGCACCTCTGTCAGGGATGGCTCGAGGGGTATCTGCTGACCGGCCGCCACGGGCTGTTCAACTGCTACGAGGCGTTCATCCACATCATCGACGCGATGTTCAACCAGCACGCCAAGTGGCTGAAGGTGACGCGCGACATCCCCTGGCGGCGACCGATCGCATCGCTCAACTACCTCCTCTCGTCGCACGTCTGGCGCCAAGACCACAATGGCTTCTCGCACCAGGATCCGGGGTTCATCGACCACGTGGTCAACAAGAAGGCCGAGATCGTGCGCGTCTACCTGCCGCCGGACGCCAATTGTCTTCTGTCGGTGGCGGATCACTGCCTGCGGTCGCGCAACTACGTCAACGTGATCGTGGCCGGCAAGCAGCCGGCGCTCAACTATCTGACGATGGACGAAGCGATCGCCCACTGCACGCGCGGGCTCGGGATCTGGGAGTGGGCCTCAAACGAGGACGGCGAGGAGCCAGACGTGGTGCTCGGGTGCGCCGGCGACATTCCCACGCTCGAGACCGTCGCGGCGACGGCGCTGCTGCGGGACCGCCTCCCCGAGCTCAAGGTCCGGGTGATCAACGTGGTCGACCTGATGCGCCTGGAGCCTGATACGGAGCATCCCCACGGGCTCTCCGACGCCCAGTTCGATGCCCTGTTCACGACCTCACGGCCGGTGATCTTCGCCTATCACGGGTACCCACTGCTGATCCACCGCCTCACTTACAGGCGGACAAACCACCACAACATCCATGTCCGCGGCTACAAGGAGGAGGGCACGACGACAACCCCGTTCGACATGGTGATGCTCAACGACCTCGACCGCTTCCACATCGTGATCGATGTGATCGATCGGGTCTCACAGCTCGGCGAGCGGGCCGCCCACCTGCGCCAGGAGATGGTGGACGAGCGGCTGCGGCAGCGCGCCTACACGCGCGAGTTCGGGGACGACTCGCCGGACGTGCGCGAGTGGACCTGGCCAGGCGCACCGGCATGACCGCCCCGTGCGGGTCCTAGCCGTAAACGCCGGCTCGAGCAGCGTCAAGCTGAGCCTGATCGGCGACCGGACGGCGACGCTCGCCGAACGGGAGCTCACCACTCCCGACGCGCGGCTGGACCGCGACGAGCTCTGGCGGGCGCTGCAAGGTGAGCTGTCGAGCGCCGACGCTGTAGCGCACCGGATCGTCCATGGCGGTGAGCGCTTCCGTGAGGCCGTCGTCCTCGATCCCGAGGTCGTCGCGCAACTGCGTGAGCTGACAGATCTCGCGCCGCTGCATCAGCATAAGTCGCTGGCGGCTCTGGACGCGGTGTCGACGGTCCTTTCGGACCTGCGTGCGGTCGCGTGTTTTGACACCGCCTTTCATGCGACGTTGCCGGCGTCCGCCTACACGTATGCGGTGCCGTCGCGGTGGCGCGAGCGATGGGGGCTGCGCAGATTCGGCTTCCACGGACTGTCCCATAGCTGGATCGCATACCGGACCCCGAGGATTCTTGGCACCGAGGATCAACAGCTACGGATCGTCTCCTGTCACCTCGGGGCCGGGGCGTCGTTGTGTGCGATCGACCGCGGCCGCTCAGTCGACACGACGATGGGCTTCACGCCGCTCGAGGGTCTGGTGATGGCCACCCGGAGCGGAAGCGTCGATCCGGGGATGCTGCTCTGGCTGCTCGAACGCGAAGCGCTGAGCGAGGGCGAGATGGCGTCGGCGCTCGAACATGAGTCCGGCCTGGCGGGACTGGCCGGAACCGCTCAGATGGAGGCGGTGCTGGTGCGGGCGGGCGAGGGGGACGATCAGGCGGCGCTCGCGCTCGATGTCTACCTGCACAGGCTCCGGTCCGCGATCGCTGCGATGGCCGCATCGCTGGGCGGCCTCGATGCGCTCGTGTTCACCGGCGGCGTCGGCGAGCATGCGCCGGTGATCCGCTCGCGTGCCTGCGCACAGCTGCGCTTTTTGGGAATCGCGCTAAACGAAGCGGCCAACGCTCGGGCGACCGGCGACGTCGAGATCACCGCTGATGGCGCCACCGTCAGGGTGGTCGTGCTGCGCGCACGCGAGGACCTCGAGATGGCGCGTCAGGCCGAGGCCGCCCTCAG
>JBKQJQ010000224.1:0-8358 GCA_052147875.1 Solirubrobacteraceae bacterium
TCGCGATCGGCGTGCGGGACGAACCTCGAGCGCGCGACCAGCGCCATCCGGTGTATGTAGCGCGGGCAGTTGGGGAACACTTGCGTCGCCCGGACGCGGACCACGAACTGGGCGCCGGGAAAGTCGCCGATCAGCCCGTCGTGCTCGTCGATGCTTGCGATCCCGTTGAGCCGCAGACGCGAGGGCCGCTCAGCGACGAAGTCGATGAACAACAGGCCGACGTGCGGGTTCTCGAGCACGTTGCCCATCGACAGGTACATGCCGTTGCCGTCGTAGTTGGGAAACGCGATGGTGTGCTCGTCCAGCACCCGGACGAAGCCCGGGTCGCCACCCTTGTAGGAGCACTGCGGGCGTCCGTCGCGGTCCGCGGTCGCCAGAAAGAACATGTCCATCCGCTCGATGAACTCGCGATCGTCAGGCCGAATCGATGGGCCGGCGAGGAACTTCTCGTCGAGCCTGTCGGCCAGCCGGCGCGTGTCGTAGCGATCCTGCAGGCGGCGGGAGCCTTCGTGATAGGCGTCGCTCACACGCCCGACCCGTCGACGTCGGCGGGCGTCGCGAGCGCCTCCGCGGCGCGGTCGATCCCGGCGGGCGTCGCGAGCGCCTCCGCGGCGCGGTCGATCCCGGCGCGCGTCGCGAGCCCCTCACCGGAGCGGACGATCTGCGGGGCAAGCCTCTCCTCGCGGCTGTAGTGGCCGACGGCGTCAAACCAGCGCTTCGCGTGCAGGCCCCGGCGCAGGTCGCAGTCGGCGATCAGGATCCCCTCCTTGTCGTACAGCGGGCCGGCGATCACGTCACCCGAGGTCGGCTCGACGATCACCGCTCCCCCACGTCCGAAGATGTGCTTGCCCGGCGGCAACGGCACCGGGAAGTCGTCCGGAAACGCGGTTGCCGGAATGAACTGCGGGACCGCAACGACGAATGCGCCCGACTCGATCGCGATGTGGCGCATCGAGGCCAGCCATCCGTCGGTGTCGTCGGCGGTTGGCGCGACCCAGATCTGAGGTCCGCCGCGGTACACCGCATAACGCGCGAGCGGCATCCGGTTCTCCCAGCAGATCAGGCCGCCGATGCGCGCCGACGCGGCGTCGACGACGGCCAGATCGTCGCCCGCCCCGATGCCGTGAAACAGCCGCTCGTGATGGGTCGGCATCAGCTTGCGATGACGACCGAGCACGCCAGCAGGGCCCAGGTAGACCAGCGTGTTGTACAGCGTCCCCGGGCGACCGGATTCGCGCTCGTTGACGCCGATCGCGCAATCGAGCGAGCGTTGGCGACAGACCTCGATCAACCGGTCCGTCAGCGGTCCCGGAATGTCGACCGCGTTCTCCCACAGCCGCTCCCAGAGCTCGTCCCAGCCTTCGAAGCTTGCCGCAGTCGCGGCCCACGCGTTTGACGGATACAGCGGGATGAAGCACTCGGGCAGGACCGCGAGCTGGGCGCCGCTGTCGGCGGCCTCGCCCAGCAGGCGCGCGGCCTTGTCGGCGGATGCGTCGGCGTCGAGGATCACCGGCGTCGCCTGAATCGCGGCCACGCGAATGGTCGCGAACGTAGTCATCGCTTGTGACGTGAACCTGTCATGGCGGGGCTCAGGCCCATTCCATCGGCTCAAAGCCGCTGGTCGTCGGCGCAGACACGATCAGCACCGCGCATGCCTGTGCGCCGTCGTTGCGCACCGTCCGCCGGCGGGCCGGGTCGATCCGCGCGAACGTGCCGGTCGGCGCGAGATGATCCTCGCCGTCGATCACGATCGCCGGCGAGCCCGAGACGACGAAGAACAGCTCCTCCTGGTCGCGAGCCTGCTCGTCGTGCTCCGGGATCGACTCGCCGGACGGAATCTCGACCAGATTCACCCCGAACGACTGGCAACCGAGCGAGCGGCGAACCAGCGACCAGTTGCCGGCCCGCTCGAGCTCGTCGCGGTCCGCGATCAGATACCCATCTCCACTCTGCATAGCTCCCTCCTAGCCCGAGCCCCGGGCCCAACCACCGCTCATCCCCGGTCTGTCGAGCGCGTGTACGGCGATCATGTAGTCTTACCTACTGGTAGGTAGAAAGTCAAGGTTAAGGCTTGCCAGCACGAAAGAACAACGCAGCCGTCCCGACCACCAAGCCGGCTGAGCACGCCGATACGGCTCAGCGGATCCTCGACGTCGCCGAGCGCCTCGTCCAGGTCCGCGGGTACAACGCGTTCAGCTACGCCGACATCGCCGCCGAGCTCGGGATCACGAAGGCCAGCCTCCACTACCACTTCGCCGGCAAGGCGGAGCTGGGGCAGGCGCTGATCAGCCGCTACGCGCAGCGCTTCTGCCAGTCGCTGGCGGAGATCGACGAGGAACCGGTGGCCGCACCGGTCAAACTCACCCACTACGCCGACCTGTACGCGTCCGCGCTGCGCGGCGAGCGGATGTGCCTGTGCGGGATGCTCGCGGCTGAATACCGGACTCTGCCCGAGGCGATCCGGGAGGCCGTGGTCGAGTTCTTCGATGACAACGAGCGATGGCTCTCGCACGTGCTCGAGCGGGGCCAGGCCGACCACACGCTGAGGTTCGACGGCTCCCCACGCGACACCGCGCAGACGATCATCAGCGGGCTCGAGGGCGCGATGCTGGTCGCGCGGCCATACGGCGACCTGAGCCGCTTCGAGACCACGGCGTCGACGCTGCTGGCGGGGCTGGTCGCGTCAGACGCAGAGTGAGGGGTTCGGCGTTGACGCGGTTGGCGGGGCCGGTCCGTCAGACGGAACCTGAGGACGCCGCACCGTGCGGCGCCGCCAACGCTTGACTCGCTGTCTCCGTAAGTGATAACTTACGGTTAGTGACCACTAACGTAGTTGATGGATTCACGGCACTGGCCGATCCGACGCGACGTGCGATCTTCGAGCAACTGGCCGGTCGTCCACGCGCCGTCGGCGAGCTGGCTCGCGAGCTGCCCGTCACCCGACCCGCGGTCTCGCAGCACCTGAGAGTTCTAAAGGACGCCGGCCTGGTGACCGACCGTGCCGAGGGCACACGCCGCATCTATCAGCTCGACCCGGACGGGATCGGCGCGCTGCGCGCCTACCTGGACGGGTTCTGGAATCGAGCGCTGGCGGCCTTCAAGATGGTCGTCGAACAGCCAAGCGAGGAGTTTTCATGAGCACCCAGACGACGGACACCTCGGTCCAAGCATCAATCGTGGTGGAGGCGCCGATCGAGCGAGCGTTCAGGGTTTTCGCTCAGGAGATGGCGAGCTGGTGGCCGCCCGATCACCACATCCTCCGCGGCGAGCTGTCGGAGATGGTGCTCGAGCCGTGGGTCGGCGGAGCGATCTACGACCGTCTCGCCGACGGTAGAACGTGTCGCTGGGGCCGTGTTCTGGCCTACGAGCCGCCGAACCGAGTCGTGTTCAGCTGGGACATAAGCCTGCGGTGGGAGATCGAGACCGACCCATCCAAGACGAGCGAGGTCGAGGTCCGGTTCACCGCCGAGGGGCCAGATCGCACCCAGGTCGTGCTCCAGCACTGCAAGCTCGAGCGCCATGGCGGCGGCTGGGAGCAGATGCGCGACGCGGTCGGCTCTCCCGAAGGCTGGGGCGTCGGGCTGCAGCGGTTCGCCGCCGCGGCCAAGACCGGGTAGCCAGCGGCCGGCGGCCGGGAGCGGTTACGATCGCTTCGTGTCGCACGCAACCGCGCTGGTCGACGAGATCGCAAACGAACTGGCCACCTGGCCGGGCGTGCGGATCGAGCGCCGGGCCGATGGCGCTGCGGTTGTCGGCTACGAGCACGTCGAGCTCGGGGTCCTGTATCGCGAACAGGGAGTGGCCGAGCTTCCGGTCCTCGCCGCCGAGCACGACGAGCTGATCGAGCATGGCGACGCCGAGCCGGCCGAGCTGAATAACGAGTCAAGTGGCGTCAGCCATAGCGTCCATGGTCCCGCTGACGTGACCGCGGTTCTTGAGCTGTTCGATCGCCGCTACCGCGAGGTTCGCGGCGATGACGAGCCATACAGCTCCGCTGACTGACGTTCAGCCGCTGCGGATCACGCGCAGAATCACCGCGCGAGACGCGTGGGTGGCCGCGTCGATGACCGGGCTCAGGTGTTCGTCACGCAGCTCGTCGGCGGCCTCGACCACCAGCACGAGTGGCTCGGTGCCCGTGCCCGCATGGGCGATCACGCGGCGCACCTCGTTCGCCTCACGAGACAGCGCCTCGGGCGACGGGACCGACAGCACGACCTCGCCGCCAGCCGGCGGCTCGAGGTTGCCCCGGTCATCGGTCAGTCCGACAACAACGACGACGTCGCTGCTTGCGGGAGGCTGAGATGCGAGCTGCTTCGCGACGGGACCCCCAGATGGCACCTGCACGATCAGCGGGGAAGAGTCGGCGATCGGGTCCCCTCCCATGGCTCAGACCGCGACACCGCGCTCGGCGAGCCACTCGACGACCGGCTCCGGAGGATCGCCCTTCCACTCCGCGCGGGCCGCGAGGCGCAGGATCCTGTCCGGCTCGGCGTGAAGCTCGTCACGACGGTGCGCCAGGTAGAGGATCGTGGCGGCCGCCATCGAGACGGCCGGATCGTCGATCTCGACGTCGACGCCCTCGATCGCGATCGCCACTCGCTCCTCGAGGTTGTCGATCGTCGTGATCGGCTCGTCGTCGTCCTCGAACTGCTCCAGCAGGTCCCCGAGCCGTTCGTCGCGGTCATCCGGATCGCTGATCTCGATCGCCCGCTTGGCAACGTCGAACAGCGAGACAGGTCTCGGCTCAGTCGGCATCAGCCGCGCGCTATTGCCAGTAACGCTCGACGGTGTCGGCGTCGCGCGCCTCGGCGTCGTCGGGATTGCGCCCCGCGTCACGCAGCGCCCGGCGCTGGCGCAGCAGGTCCCAGCAACGGTCGAGCTCGATCTCGACCGCGCTCAGCCGGCTGCGGTCCTCGTCCAGCTGTGCGGGGTCGGCGCTGTCTGACTGCTCGCGGCCGCGCAGCTCGTGTTCCTCGGTGACCAGGCGCTCGATCCGGGCGGCAATGCTTTGATCGCTCATCGCTCAATCGTAAGCGACCGGGCGTGCCCGGCGCGTATCGGGTCGGCAGAATAGGGCCGTCGTGCAGCCAGCCGAGCCGCAAGCCGTCCTCACCCCGCTGACCGAGTCCGCGATCTTCCTCGTGCTGACCGTTGACGCCGGTGCCGAGGACGGAGTTCGCGAACTGCTGGCGGACGTCAGCGGGCTGAAGCGGTCAGTCGGCTTCAGGCTGCCCGAGGGCGCGCTGACGTGCGTGGTCGGCATCGGCAGCGAGCTTTGGCACCGGCTGTTCGGAGAACCGCGCCCGGGCTCGCTGCGTCCCTTCCCGGGCTTCGTCGGCGCAAGACACACCGCGATCGCGACGCCGGGCGACCTGTTGTTCCACATCCGCGCACACCGGATGGACCTGTGCTTCGAGCTTGCAGAGCGGTTGATGAGCCGGCTCGCGGGCAGCGCCCGGGTAGTCGACGAGGTACACGGCTTCAGATCGTTCGACGAGCGCGACCTGCTGGGGTTCGTCGACGGGACCGAGAACCCGGAGGGCGCCGCCGCGGCGGCGGCGGTTCTGATCGGCGACGAGGATCCCCGATTCGCAGGCGGCAGCTACGCGGTCGTGCAGAAGTACGTCCACGACCTCAGCGCCTGGGACGCGCTGTCGATCGAGGACCAGGAACGGGCGATCGGCCGCACCAAGCTGAGCGACATCGAGCTGCCCGATGAACTCAAGCCTGCCGACTCGCATGTGGCGCTCAACACGATCGTCGACGACGACGGCGAAGAGCATCAGATCATGCGCTTCAACATGCCGTTCGGCAGCGTCGGAGCGCAGGAATTCGGGACCTACTTCATCGGCTACGCCTCCGACCCCGGCGTGATCGAGCAGATGCTGAGCAACATGTTCATCGGTAACCCACCCGGCAACTACGACCGGATCCTCGACTTCTCGACTGCGCTGACCGGCAACCTGTTCTTCGTGCCGAGCGGCGAGTTCCTCGACGACCCGCCCGAGCCGGAAGCTCAGCCGGCAACCGAGGAGCCGGACGCTAAGGCGACGGCCGAGGAGCCGGCGGCTCAGGCGGCGGCTGAGGAGCCGGCCGAGACCGACGAGCCGGATGACGACGAGGGCTCGCTCGGGATCGGCAGCCTCCGTGGACCGGAGGCGTGAGACAGCGGTGGCCGACGTCGGAGCGAAGCAGGCGCTGGGCGCCGCGCGCACGCGACTCGAGCCCGAGCGGTGAGCGATCGCGACTCAGTGGCGCTCGAGCGACCGGTCGGCGAGCCGACCTTCGATCAGCAGCTGCTGCTGTGGCTCGGCGAGGAGCCCGAGTCCGTGCGGGCCAGGGACGCGGCGCTGCTGCGGGGGATCGCGTCCGAGTTCGCGCTCGGGTTCGACACGCTCGCGACGATCGGCCCCGCCGTGACCATATTCGGTTCGGCCCGGACCCCACCCGAGCACCCGCATTACGGCCAGATCCGCGAGGTTGCGGCAGCGCTTGGACGTGCCGGTTACGCGGTCATCACCGGCGGTGGCGGTGGACTGATGGAGGCCGCCAACAGGGGTGCGCGGGACGTCGGCGCCATGTCGGTGGGCTGCAACATCGAGCTCCCGCATGAGCAGCGGCTGAACCCGTACGTAGACATCGGTCTGCGCTTTCGCCACTTCTTCGCGCGCAAGGTGATGTTCGTGCGCTACGCGTGCGCGTTCGTGATCGGGCCGGGCGGATTCGGGACGCTCGACGAGCTGTTCGAGTCGTTGACGCTGATCCAGACATCAACGATCGAGCACTTTCCGCTCGTCCTCGTCGGCGAAGGCGAGTGGGACGGACTCCGCGAGTGGTTGCGGGACCGGGCGCTGGCCGACCACCGGATCAGCCGCCCCGACCTCGACGACCTGCACGTGGTCGCCGATCCAGCCGAGATCGTCGAGATCGTCAACGTCGGCGTCGATCGGCAGCGAGCGCTCAGCCGGCGGCGCCGGCAACGAACTCAGTGATCGTCGAGCCATGCCGCGACGTGCTCGAGGTCGGCGACCAACGCGTCCATCGCCTGACGTCGCTCGCCGCCCGAGCCGGCGCGCAGGATCGCCGACGGATGGGTCGTGATCATCACCAGCTGCGCGAGATCTGAGTCGAGCGCTCGGCCGCGGTCGCGCCCGATCCTCACCTGGGACCCGAGCAGCGCCTGAGCCGCGACGGCCCCCAGCAGCAGCAGCGCCGCAGGGCGCACCAGCTCGAGTTCGGCGTTCAGCCACGGCATGCAGGCGCTCACCTGCGAGCGGTCCGGGCGCTGGTGGATCCGGCGCTTGCCCCTCGCCCGATAGCGAAAGTGCTTGACAGCGTTGGTCAGATAGATGTCTGTGCGCGCGATCCCGGCACGCTCGAGACCCTCGTCCAGTACCCGCCCGGCGGGACCGACGAATACGTGGCCCGTGCGATCCTCAACGTCGCCGGGCTGCTCGCCGACCATCATCAGGCGCGCGCGCCGCGGCCCCTCGCCGATCACCGGCTGGGTCGCGTCCTTCCATAGATCACAGGCGCGGCAGTCCCGGACGGCGGCGGCGAGATTGCGTTTCGTGATCCGGTCGGGAACCGGCGCCGGCGGGTAGTGAGTCATCGAGCGTGAAACAGCGTTCAGGCAGCGGACCGCACACGTGTGTGGATTTCGAGCGGGGGCGGATCCTTCGGTCAACCTGACCCGCCGGCCGCGGGGCGCGCAGCCGCGACAATCTGTTCGATCGACGCGTCCTTAGTCAGGCCTCCGCACCCTCCGGTCGCGGACAACCGCGGCGATCACGTCGATCGACGCGTCCTTAGTCAGGCCGCCGCACGCTCCGGCCCGTAGGGTGTCCGCGACGTCATCATCGTCCGAGAGCACGACGAACGTGACCACCCGCGTATCCGGACGACATTCGACGATTGCGCGTATCGCATCGAGAGCCTCGAGACGATCTGGCCCCAGGCAATCGATCAGCGCCACATCGGGGAGCAGCTCCGAAGCCATCTCCACGCCCACGCGAGCAACCGAGGCCTGTCCAACCACCTCGATACCCGTCTGCTCGCCGAGCAGTAACACGAGCCCGGTACGAAACCGGTCGTCATCGGCGACGACCAGCACCCGGATCACCGCGCCTTGGACCGCGCCTTCACTCATTCGATTGTCATGCCTCCGCTGATCTCTTGTTCGTCGCTCATCCCCACAACCTGCAAATCGGGCGAGTGTGTCCAGGTCGGCCGCCGGGCGGTCAACGATCCGTGGCTGGAACGTCTGTCTGGGTCGATCTGCTCAACGGCTCAGTCCTGAGAAGCACCCTCGCTTTCGCCGCGGCGAATCCGCGGTCGCTCAGAGCGCCGCTGCGGTGC
>JBKQJQ010000225.1:0-11199 GCA_052147875.1 Solirubrobacteraceae bacterium
CGCGCAGTGACAGCGAGGAAGGGTCCTCGATCTCCGGGAAGAGCTCTTTGAGTCCCTTCCACAGGCCGGCCCGCTTGCCGTCCTCGTAGTCGTAGTAGCCCGCGCCTGCGAGCCTGCCGCCGCGGCCCTGTTCCAGCAGGCGGTCCACGACTCCGAAGGAGGCACGATCCTCGAACACCCCACCTTCGGCCTCCACCGCGGCCTTCGTGGCGTCGCGGATCTTGCGCGCCAGGTTGAGGTTGAGCTCGTCGCTGAGCTGCAGCACCGGGGCCGGATAGCCCGCCTGGCTCGAGGCCTGCTCGATCGAGGCCGCCGGCACGCCCTCCAGGAGCATGCCCACGCCCTCGTTGATGAACGTCCCGATCACGCGGCTGGTGAAGAAGCCGCGCGAGTCGTTGACGACGATCGGTGTCTTCTTGATCTGCTTGGCGAGATCCAGCGCCCTGTAGAGGGTCTCATCGCTGGTCTTCTCGCCCTTGATGATCTCCAGCAGCGGCATCTTGTCCACGGGGCTGAAGAAGTGCAGCCCGATGAAATCCGCCGGCCGCGTGACGCCCTCGGCGAGCTCGGTGATGGGCAGCGTCGAGGTGTTCGAGCCCAGCAGCGCGTCGGGGGCGAGATGTGGCTCGATCTCCGCGAACACCTGGGCCTTGACCGCCGGGTCCTCGAACACGGCCTCGATCACGAGATCTGCGCCCGCAGCCGCCGCCCCCTCGGCGGTCGGCGTGATGCGCGCCAGCAGCTCGCCGGCCTTCGCCTGCGTGGAGCGTCCTCTCGTGACGGCCTTCTCGACCAGGCCCGCCGAATATGACTTGCCGCGCTCGGCCGCCTCCATCGAGACGTCCTTCAGCACCACCTCGATGCCCGCTTTCGCGCACACGTAGGCGATCGCCGCGCCCATCATGCCTGCACCGAGCACGACCACCTTGCGCGCCCGGTAGGGCTCGAGGCCCTCGGGCCTGCCGCGGTCGCCGCTGACAGCCTGCATGTCGAAGAAGAACGCCTGGATCATGTTCTTCGCCACCTGGCCGGTCAGCAGGTCGACGAAGTAGCGGCCCTCGATCTCGATCGCCGTATCGAAGTCCACCTGCGCGCCCTCCACCGCTGCCGCCATGATGTGGTGAGGCGCCGGGTAGTTGGCGCCCTTCAGCTGCTTGCGCAGGTTCGCCGGGAACGCCGGCAGGTTCTGCGCGAGCTTCGGGTTCGACGGCGTGCCGCCAGGGATCTTGTAGCCCTTGACGTCCCACGGCTGCACGACCTCCTCGCCCGCCTTGGACGCGATCCACGCCTTGGCGGCGGGGACGAGCTCCTCGGGGGTGCCGACAAGCTCATCGACGATGCCGAGCTCCATGGCCTTGGCCGGGCGCAGTCGCTGGCCCTGCATCAGCAGCCCCATCAGGGCGTCGACGATGCCAAGCATGCGCACCGTGCGCACGACGCCGCCGGCGCCCGGCAGCAGGCCGAGCTGAACCTCTGGGAAACCGAGCTGCACCTTCGGGTCATCGAGGGCGACACGATGGTGGGTGGCCAGCGCGATCTCCAGCCCGCCGCCGAGCGCGGCGCCGTTGATCGCAGCGACGACCGGCTTGCCGAGCGTCTCAAGGCGGCGCAGCTGCGCCTTGCCGGCGCGCACCATCTCGGCGAGCTCCGCGGCGTTCTCGGGGCTCGCCTGCTTGAGGTCGTTGAGGTCGCCACCGGCGAAGAACGTGTTCTTGGCGGAGGTGATGACGACGCCGGCGATCTCGTCCTTCTCGGCCTGCAGGCGCTCGACGGTCGCGGCCATCGATTCGGCGTAGGCGGCGTTCATCGTGTTGGCCGACTGGTTGGGGTCGTCCAGCGTCAGGACGACGATGTCGTCGTCGCCCTTCTCCCAGCGGATGGTGCTGACGCTCTCTCCCATGATCAGATCGCCTCCACGACTGTCGCGATGCCCATGCCGCCGCCGACGCAGAGCGTCGCGAGGCCGTACCGGCCGCCGGTGCGGTGCAGCTCGTCCACGAGCGTGCCGAGGATCATGCCGCCGGTCGCACCGAGCGGATGGCCCATCGCGATCGCACCGCCGTTGACGTTGACTTTCTCCATGTCCAGGCCCATGTCCCTGACGAACCTGAGCACGACCGCGGCGAACGCCTCGTTGATCTCGACGAGATCGAGCTGCTCGACGGTGATGCCCGCCTTCTCGAGCGCCTTGCGGCTCGCGGGCGCGGGGCCGGTGAGCATGATCGTGGGGTCCGCCCCCGAGACGGCCGTGGCAAGGATCCGCGCCTTGGCGGTGAGACCGAGCTCGCTGCCAGTCTTCTCGTTGCCGATCGTCAGCAGCGACGCCCCGTCGACGATGCCAGATGAGTTGCCGGGCGTGTGTACGTGCTCGATCTTCTCGATCCAGTGGTACTTCTGCAGCGCCACGGAGTCAAAGCCGCCCATGTCGCCGATCGCCGCGAACGACGGCTTCAGGCCGCCCAGCGTCTCGACGGTGGTCCCGGGGCGGATGAACTCCTCGTGGTCGAGCACGACGTTTTCGTTGAGGTCCTTGACGGGGATCACCGAGTCCGCGAAGCGGCCCTCGGCCTGAGCGGCCGCGGCGCGGCCCTGCGAGCGCGCCGCATACGCGTCCACGTCCTCGCGGCTGAACTGCTCGATCGTGGCGATCAGGTCGGCGCTGATGCCCTGCGGGACGAATGAGGTGTCGTAGTTGGTCTCGGGGTCCATCGCCCATGCGCCCCCGTCGGAGCCCATCGGCACGCGCGACATCGACTCGACGCCCCCGGCGAGGACGAGGTCCTCCCAGCCGGAGGCGACCTTCTGGGCGGCGATGTTGACGGCCTCGAGCCCCGAGGCGCAGAAACGGTTGAGCTGCACGCCGGAAACGGTGTACGGCAGGCCCGCTTTGATCGCCGCGGTCTTGGCGATGTCGGCGCCCTGGTCGCCGATCGGCGACACGCAGCCGAGGACGACGTCGTCGACGCGATTGGGGTCGAACTCGGGGTTACGGCTGAGCATCTCGTGCATCAGGCCGACGACCAGATCCACGGGCTTGGTCGCGTGCAGCGAACCGTTGACCTTGCCCTTCCCCCGCGGGGTGCGGATCGCGTCGAACACGAGCGGTTCAGTGGCTGGCATCTGTCGGTTCTCCTCAGTTTCTGGCGCAGGTGATGATCAGAAAATTGTCAGTTGGATAGTAGTCGCAGGTCCTGGCCGGTGACGGCGCCGGTTGGCGGCGGCGCGCGATCTAAAGACGGCCGCCGGCTTGGCGCCGGCTGGCGAGGAAACGCGCTCCGGTCGGCGGTGGTGGACGCGTTCTAATCTGCGTCACCGGTGACCGATATCCCGATTGACGCTTCCGAGCAGGAGGTCGAGGCCACTACCCCGCCGCTGGCCGGGCGGACCGCGTGGGCGCGCAACCTCGAGGCACCGCTGCGCGACTTCCTGCGCACCCAGTCGGGGAGCGCGGTGATCCTGCTGGCGGGGGCGATCGCGGCGCTGCTGTGGGTCAACATCGACCAGGCCTCGTACGAGAAGGTCTGGACGACGACGCTGTCGATCACGGTCGGCAGCGCCGGTATCAGCCAGGATCTGCGCCACTGGGTCAACAGCGGCCTGATGACGTTCTTCTTCTTCGTCGTCGGGCTCGAGGCGCGGCGCGAGTTCGACCTGGGCGAGCTGCGCGACCGGCGCCGGCTGGCGCTGCCGATGCTGGCCGGACTGGGAGGGATGCTGGTGCCGGTCCTGATCTACCTGGCGTTCAACGCCGGCCACGCGTCCAGCAAGGGCTGGGGTACGGCGATGTCGACCGACACGGCGTTCGCGCTCGGGATGCTGGCGCTCGTCGGCCGTCGCTTCCCGGACAGCCTGCGAGCGTTCATCCTGACGGTCGCGGTCGTCGATGACCTGGTGGCGCTCATAGTGATCGTCGCCGTGTTCACGACGTCGGTCGACGTCGTCGCATTGGTCGTCGCGCTGGCAACGTTCGCGGTGATCCTGGTCGTGCGCGCGTACCGGGTCCACAACGGGGCGATCTACATGGCTCTGGCGCTGACGGCGTGGGTGGCATTGGAGCAGTCCGGCATCGACCCGGTCGTCGTCGGCCTCGCGATGGGCCTGTTGACGATCGCCTACCCCGCCTCACGGGCGGACCTCGAGCGCGCCACGGACCTGTTCCGGGTGTTCCGGGAGCAGCCGACCTCGGAGCTGGCGCAGTCGGCGCGGGCCGGGCTGCGGTCGGCGATCTCGCCCAACGAGCGCTACCAGCAGCTGTATCACCCGGTCACCAGCTACGTGATCGTGCCGCTGTTCGCGCTCGCGAATGCCGGCTTCGTGATCAGCGGGTCGTTTCTGGCCCACGCCTACACGTCGACGATCACGCTTGGGATCATCGTCGCGTACCTGATCGGAAAGCCGATCGGAATCTCGGGTTCGACGTGGCTGGTGACGCGGATCAGCGGCGGCCGGATCCGGCCACCGGTCGGGTGGGGTTCCGTAATCGGGGGCGGCGCGATCGCCGGGATCGGTTTCACGGTGTCCGTCCTGATCGCGACGCTCGCGTTCCATGGCCGGGAGCTCGACGAGGCGAAGCTGGGCGTTCTGACGACGCTTGTCGGCGCGCCGCTGATGACCGCGCTCGTGCTCCGCGCGACCCGCAAGCTGCCGCGAACGGTCCAGATACGGGCGCTGTTCGGGAGTGCTGAGGAGATCGTCGACCTGGCGGTCCCGGTCGATCCTGAGCGAGATCATGTCCGCGGCCCGGACGAGGCCGCGGTCACGCTGGTCGAATACGGCGACCTCGAATGCCCGTACTGCGGCCAGGCGGAGGCGGTGATCCGGGAGCTGCTGTCGGACTTCGGGGACCTGCGCTACGTCTGGCGTCACCTGCCGCTCAACGACGTCCACCCGCAGGCGCAGATCGCCGCCGAGGCGACCGAGGCGGCCGCCGCGCAGGGCAAGTTCTGGGAGATGCACGACTCGCTGCTGACGCACCAGGACCGGCTCAAGGTGATGGACCTGGTCGACGACGCCCGGGCTCTGGCGCTCGACGTCGACCGGTTCCGCGAGGACATCCGCAAGCGTAAGGGTTCAGACCGGATCGCAGAAGACGTGGAGTCGGCCGACATGAGCGGTGTCTCGGGCACGCCGACGTTCTTCATCAACGGTCACCGCCACCAGGATGCCTACGACATCGACACGTTGTCGAAGGCGGTCCGCTTGGCGAAGGCGCGCACGTTAGTCGGCTCCTGACACTGATGGATCTCTTCGTCAGTTCGTAGAGCGCTCTTCGCCGGCCGCCTCACAGTAAGCGGCATGAAAGCGAAGCAATGTATTGCAGCGATGGTGACCGCCGGTTGTGTGTTTGGGGTTGCGCCGGCGGTCGCGTCGGCCGCCGAGCCACAGCAGGCGGCGAGCGGCAACTGGGCCGGCTACGTGGTCAACGACTCGACGGGCAAGGACTTCAAGAGCGTCTCGGCGAGCTGGACTCAGCCAACCGCAAACTGTACGAGTGCAGGGCAATATGCCGCCTTCTGGGTCGGGCTCGGAGGGACTGGACAAACCGAAAAGCTCGAGCAGGCGGGCACCGAGGCGGAGTGCGGGAACGACGGAAGCCCGAGCTACTTCGCCTGGTATGAGCTGGTGCCGTCGGCGCCGGTGACACTCGGCCTTTCCGTCAGGCCGGGCGATCATATCTACACCCGCGTGGTGGCCGACGGCAGCCACGTGACGATCTCACTGTCCAATCAGACGACCGGACAATCAACGACCAAGAACCTGACGATGAGCGACCCTGACACCTCGAGTGCCGAGTGGATCGCCGAGGCGCCCTCACAGTGTGAACAGGGCGTCAGCAACTGCCAGGAACTGCCGCTTGCCGATTTCGGCACGGTGAAATTCAACAACGCGTACGCGACCGACACTGCCGGACACACCGGCAGCGTCTCGGACTCCCAGTGGAGCCCGGTCGCGGTTACGCTCGACGGCGGCGACGGGTCACAGGGTTTTGGCGACTCCGAGTTCGTGTCCGCCAGCGGCTCCGCGGGCGCGTCGCCCTCGAACCTGTCGAGCACCGGCTCGTCGTTCTCAGTCTCGTACGCCGGCGACGGTTCGTCGGATCCGAGCAGCGGCTACGCCGGTTACGGCTACGGCGGTGGCTACCCCGGCAGCAGTGACGGTGGCGGCTACGGCGGTGGTGGTGGCGGCTACGGCAGTGGTGGCTATGGCTACGGCGGTGGTGGCTACGGCTATGGCGGTGGTGGCTACGGCGGCGGCTACCCCGGTGGCGATGGCTACTACTACAGCAGTGACGGTTGGGGAACCCCGAACGCGGCTACCCAGCCCGCCGCCTTCTGATCGACTGAGTCAGGGGACGATCCCCGGGGGCTGGTCGTCCTGGCCCTCACTGAAGCGCCGCTCTTCGTGCTTCTCGGGATCGTCCTCTGGCAGTTCCTCCTGACCCTCGCTGAAGCGCCCGTGGTGGTGCTTCTCCGGGTCTTCCTCGCCAAGCTCCTCCTGGCCCTCGCTGAAGCGGCCGATGTGCTCGTCCTCGGGATAGGCCTCCGGATCGGCTTCGCCCTCGCCGTACCCCGCGCCCGGCTGCTCAGGATCCGCAGGCTGCCTGGGATCTTCGGACATCGCTGCCTCCACCTTCCTGTGAGTCTTACATGTGTGGAGCCGAGATTACAGACGGTGATCAAGCGGCCCCACGAATCTGTAACGGATGTCACGCAGTGGGGTACGCTCGGCGGTGCTGCCATTCAGACGAAAGCGCTCGTGGAAGCGGCGTGTCACGGACGTGGCGCGCAGTGCACCAGAAAAAGGTCGAGAACTGCGCGCCGCCGCAGCGCAGCTTGACGTCCCCTGGGCGCGGACCTGGCTCGCCGGCGTCGCGCGCGAGAACTTCCAGCGCTTCGTGCTGAACCCGGCGATGGACTACTACACGCGGCGCCGCACGACCGGGCGCGAGCAGCTCGCGCAGCTCAAGGGGCCGGTGATCCTGGTCGCCAATCACGCCAGCCACATCGACACGCCGGTGATCCTCGCGGCGCTGCCGCGGCGGCTCCGCAAGCGCACCGCGGTCGCGGCTGCGGCCGACTACTTCTACCGCAACAAGCTGGTCGCCTCGGTCGTGTCGCTGCTGTTCAACACGGTGCCGATCGAACGCAAGGGCGGCGGCGGGCTGGCCAAGGACGGCAGCCACCTCGACAAGCTGCTCGACCAGGGGTGGAGCCTGCTGCTGTACCCGGAGGGCACCCGCTCGCGAAGCGGCGGCACCGGCCGCGTGCGGCGCGGCGCCGCGGTCCTGGCCGCCAACCACAAGCTGTCGATCATTCCGATCCGTGTCACCGGCACCGCACAGGCGATGCCTCCGGGCCGGTTGTGGCCGAAGCGGTTGCGCGGGACGTTCACATCCAAGCGCCACCGGATCGAGGTCTCGTTCGGCGAGCCGATCCAGCCGAGCGACGACACGACGGCGCTGATTGAGCGCGTGCAGCGCTACTTCGAGAACGGCGAGGGTGGGCCGTCAGCGTCTGTCTACAGGCGGCCGCGGCTGACCGGGGCCCAGAAGCAATAGCCGCAGAGGGGTGCCTCGACTAACTGCAGCTGAGCGGCAGTTAGTCGCATCACCCCCCGCTCAAGCACTGCCCGTCGTCATCTACCCCCGCGCTACCCCCGCCGCGCGACCCCGCTAGTCGTCGTCGTCGTCGACCCAGTCGACCGTCCGCTGCACGGCCTTACGCCACTTGCGGTAGCCGCGCTGGCGCTCTGGGTCCTGCATCTGCGGCAGCCACTCGGCGGCCTTGTGCCAGTTGGCGCGCAGCGCGTCGAGGTCGGGCCAGAAGCCGACCGCCAGCCCGGCGGCGTAGGCGGCCCCTAGCGACACGGTCTCGGCGACCAGTGGTCTGACGACCTGGACGTCGAGCACGTCGGCGAGGAACTGCATCAGGAGGTTGTTGGCGGTCATGCCGCCGTCGACGCGCAGCACGCTCATCGTGATCGACGCGTCGCTGTTGATCGCCTCGATCACCTCGCGCGTCTGCCAGGCGGTCGCCTCGAGCACCGCCCGCGCAAGGTGGCCCTTGGTGATGTAGCCGGTCAGCCCGGCGATCACGCCGCGGGCGTCGCTGCGCCAGTGGGGCGCGAACAGGCCCGAGAAGGCGGGCACGAAGTAGCAGCCGCCGTTGTCGTCGACGCTCCGCGCGAGCGTCTCGATCTCCGGCGCCGAGCCGATCAGCGTCAGGTTGTCGCGGAACCACTGCACGAGGGCGCCGGTGACCGCGATCGATCCCTCGAGCGCGTAGGTCGGCGTCTCGTCGCCGACGCGGCAGGCGACGGTCGTGATCAAGCCACTGCTCGAGGCGACCGGTCGCTCGCCGGTGTTGAACAGCAGGAAGCTGCCGGTGCCGTAGGTGCATTTGGCGTCTCCGGGCGAGAAGCACGCCTGTCCGAACAGTGCCGCCTGCTGGTCGCCGATCGCCGCCGCTACAGGGATCCCCTCGAGCGTTCCGCGCGTCTCGCCGTAGACCTCCGCCGACGGCCGGATCTCGGGCAGCATCGCTCGCGGCACGCCGACCGCGTCGAGCAGCGCGTCGTCCCAGTCGAGCGTCGCGAGGTTCATCAGCATCGTGCGGCTGGCGTTGGTCACGTCGGTCAGGTGGCGGCCGGTCAGGCGCCAGATCAGCCACGAGTCGACCGTCCCGAACACGACCTCGCCCGTCTCCGCGCGCTCACGCAGGCCGGGGATCGAGTCCAGCAGCCAGCTCACCTTGGGACCCGAGAAGTAGGTCGCCAGCGGCAGGCCGGCGCGCTCCCGGAAGCGGTCCCCACCACCGTCGACGGCGAGCTCGCGGATCAGATGGTCGGTGCGCGTGTCCTGCCAGTTGATCGCGTTGTGGACCGGTGTCCCGGTCTCGCGGTCCCAGATCAGGGTCGTCTCACGCTGGTTTGCGATCCCGAGCGCGACGAGGTCCGCCGGTCGCAGGTCCGCTTCGTCGAGCGCGGCCGTCACGACGTACTCGACATTGCGCCAGAGCTCCTCGGGATCGTGCTCGACCCAGCCTGGTCGTGGGAAAATCTGCTGGTGTTCCTTCTGGGCGACGGACACGATTCGCCCTGAGCGGTCAAACACGAGACAGCGCGACGAGGCGGTGCCCTGGTCGATCGCGGCTACGTAGCGCTCACTCATGCCGCTACCACGGGATTGCGCCGAGCTCGCGGGAGACCGCGCGCGCTGCCTCGCGGACCGCGGCGAGCAGGCCACTGTTGGGGCGGTGAACGGACGTCAGACGCTCCGGCGGCCCGAAGATACCCATCGCGCCGGCGATCGCCTCGCGCCGGTCGAAGATCGGGGCTGCAAGCGTGACCTGGTGTGCGACGAGCTCACCCAGGTCGGCCGCCCAACCCTGCGCGCGCACCCGTTCGAGCTCGCGTTCGAGCCGCTGCGGGTCCGTGATCGTGGCGTCGGTGTAGGCGGGCAATTCGGTCTTTGAAAGCTCGGTAGCGACGAACGGATGGTGCGCCAGCAGAACCTTGCCCAGCGCGGTTGCGTGCAGCGGCAGCAGCGAACCGACGTCGAGCGTCTGGAGGCTGTTGTCGGGGCGGAACACATGATGCACGATCAGCACCTGATGCTCATGCAGGGTGCCGATCCGGACCGCCTCGTTGGTGCGTGCGGCGAGCGAGTCGGACCAGTTCAGGGCCCGGGTTCGGAGCTCGTTGCCGTCGAGGTAGCTGGAGCCCATGTGCAGCAGCGCCGGGCCGAGCTGGTACTTGCTGGTGTCCGTGTCCTGTTCGACGAACCCGACCTGCTGCAGCGTCCGCAGCAGACCGTGGACCGTGCCCTTCGGCAGCCCGACCTCCTCAGCAATCTCGACCACGCCGAGCCTGCGATTGCGCCCCGAAAGCGCCCGCAGGATCGCCGCGGCGCGCTCAATCGACTGGATGTTGCGTTGCACGGCCAAGTCACGTTTCCCGAATCACGGCCGTCCATGCTCTCGGAGATGCCGACGAATGTGAACGTTTCCTTTGTTTGTTGAACCGAGTTACGGTTTATAGAACTCCGTTTGACATTGTCGAACAGCCGGGGATAGTATCGCGACAAACCGCACGTTCTTCTCAGGAGGGAGAGTCGAAATTGGGCGCATTAGCGGCAGTGGTGGTGACCCTGCATTTCCCGCATCTGGGCATCATTCCGTCCGAGATCATCGGCACGGCTTTGCTGATTCTGCTCGGCGACGGCGTGGTGGCAGCGGTCCTGCTCTCCAAGTCGAAGGCTGAGAACTCTGGATGGATCGTGATCACCTTCGGGTGGGGCATGGCGGTCATGGTCGCCGTGTATGCCGTCGGGTTCTTCGACGGCGCGCACCTGAACCCGGCGGTGACGCTGGCGATTTGGATCCACGGTGGGATCGATGGCACTCAGGCGATCAAGTACTGGATCGGGGAGATGATCGGGGCGATGGTCGGCGCGGTGCTGGTGTTCATCGCGTACTACCTGCACTGGAGCGAGACGGACGATCCGGGGTTGAAGCTGGCGGTCTTCTCGACCGGCCCGGCGATTCGCAACTACGGTTGGAACCTGATCACCGAGATCATCGGCACGTTCGTGCTTATCTTCGGTGTCCTGACGATCACCGGCCCGTGGAACACGTTCGCCGGGGCGGATCTGGCCCCGCTGCTGATCGGCCTGCTGGTGTTCTCGATCGGCCTGTCGCTCGGTGGACCGACCGGATACGCGATCAACCCCGCACGTGACCTGGGGCCACGGATCATCCACGCGATCCTGCCGATCCCCGGAAAGGGGACGTCTGACTGGTCGTATGCGTGGGTGCCGGTGCTCGGGCCGCTAATCGGCGGCGCGCTCGGCGCGATCTTCTTCGACGCTGTCTTCGGCAGCGCACCGTTCTGAGGCGATTGCGATGAAGAAGCTGATCAATTCGCCGGACGCTGTCCTGCACGATGCATTACGCGGCGTCGAGGCCGCCCACGGAGATCGTGTACGTGTCTCGTATGACCCCCCGTACGTCGTCAGGATCGACGCTCCGGTCAGCGGCAAGGTAGGACTCGTATCCGGAGGTGGTTCCGGGCATGAGCCGATGCACGGTGGCTTCGTCGGCCCTGGGATGCTCGATGCGGCGTGTCCGGGCGAGGTGTTCACCTCGCCGACGCCGGATCAGATGCTGGCGGCAACCCAGGCTGTCAACGGTGGCGCCGGAG